>CAYYNP010000016.1:0-65242 GCA_964472545.1 uncultured Planctomycetaceae bacterium
AGATCGTCACCTACCCTCCACTTTGTGCCATTTGAGTTGAAACACTACACTACTGCCTACTGCCCACTTCCCGAAACCATCGCCAGCGAATCGATCACGGTATCGCGGGTGATTTCGTTGTAGCTCAAGACGATCAATTGCGGGATGTGGGGACCGGTCATCTTCTTCAGTGCGGCGCGAATCTGTGGGCTGACCAACACCACCGGCGGGTGATTGGCCACGGTGAGTTTTTCGACCTCTTCGGCGATCATGCGGCACGTGGCCTCCACCGCTTGCGGCGAGAGGCGGACGAACAGCCCGTGTTCGTTGTGGTCGAAGCCGGCGCGGATCTGGTCCTCCAACGCCGGGTCGAGGGTGACCACGTGCAAGTGCCCGTCGGCGCCGCGGTACTTCGTGCAAATCGTCCGCGCCAGCCGGTGGCGAACGTATTCGGTCAACAGGATGGGGTCCTTCGAGCGCGTGGCGTAGTCGCCGAGCGTCTCCAGGATGGCGCCCAATTGGCGGATCGGCACGCCTTCGCGCAACAGCATCTGCAGGATCTGCTGCACCTCGCCCAGCTTCATCAGGCTGGGGATCAGCTCGTCGACCACCGCAGGAGACGTCTGGCGCAATTCGTCGACCAGGTGCTTGGCCGCATCGCGGGTGAGGATCTCGTCGGCGTGGCGGCGGACCGTCTCGGTCAGGTGGGTGGCGATCACGCTGCCCGGCTCGACCACCGTGTAACCGAACATCTCGGCCTGATCGCGCACCGCCGGCTCGATCCACACGGCCGGCGTGCCGAACGCGGGGTCTTTGGTGGGCGTGCCGGGCACTTTGCCGGTCGTTACGCCGGAGTCCATCGCCAGGAAACTGGCGGGAAAGACACTCCCCTCGGCCACGGGCATGTCGGCGATTTTCACGCGATACTGGTTCTGCTCCAGACGCATGTTGTCGCGGATGCGGACCTTCGGCAGGATGATGCCGATGTCGGCCGCCACGTTCTGCCGCACGCGCTGGATCCGCTCCAACAGGTCGCCGCCACGGCGAGGGTCGGCCAGGCGAATCAGCCCTACGCCGATCTCGACCTCCATCGGGTCGACGGCCAGATAGTCCTCGATGCGTTCTTCGGCCGGCTTAGTTGCTTCCGCATCGCGCTTGGCCCGCTCGGAAGCCTCCGACGCCGACGTGCGGCGCGAGACAACCACCGCCAACGCCGCACAACCGGATCCCAGAAGTAACAGCGGAACCTTGGGCAAGCTGGTGAAGACCAGCACGCCCAGGAATCCGGCCGCCACGGCCAACGCTTTTGGACGGGAAAAGAGCTGCTTGAGGAACTCGCTCGGCAGGTCGACCTTGTGGCTACTGCGGGTGACCAGTAGACCGGCGGCCAGCGAGATCAGAAAGGCGGGGACCTGGCTTACCAGGCCGTCGCCGATCGTTAGCTTCGTGAACAACGCGCCTGCCTCGGCGAGACTCATTCCGGCCTCGACCATCCCGATGACCAGGCCGCCGACGATATTGATCAGTGTAATCACGATGCCGGCGATGGCGTCGCCGCGGACGAACTTACTGGCACCGTCCATAGCCCCGAAGAAGTCGGCCTGCCGGGTGATCTCCTCGCGGCGTGCCTGGGCCTCGTGCTCGTCGATAATGCCGGCGTTCAGATCGGCGTCGATGGCCATTTGCCGGCCGGGCATACCGTCCAACGCAAATCGGGCCGCCACTTCACTGATCCGGGTGGCGCCTTTGGTGATCACCACGAACTGGATCAGCACGATGATCGCAAAGATGATCAGCCCCACCACGATCTTGTCGCCGGCCACAAACTCGCCGAAACTCTTGATCACGCCCCCGGCCGCCAACATCCGATCGGTCTCGGCCCGGGTGAGGATCAGCCGCGTGGTGGCCACGTTCAACACCAGGCGGAAGAGCGTGGTGGCCAGCAGAAGCGAGGGGAAGATGCTGAATTCCAGTGGCGAGCGAACGTAGATCGTGGTCAGCAGGATCACCACGGCCACGGTGATGTTGGCCGCCAGCAAGAGGTTCATCAGCGCAGACGGCAGCGGGACCATAATCACCAGCACGCTGGCGATGATCCCTATCGGCAGGATCAGATCTTGAATTTGGGCCGCCGGGCCCGACGCCGCATCGCGCGGCGCTTCTGAAGAGGCCATCCGCCGCTCCGGGCGCGCTTCGGTTTGAACGTGAGATGATTACGGTAGAAGAGCGACGGACGGTACCCGAAAGGGTAATGAGTGTCCAGGCCGGTTTGGGTGACGGAGGCACGTAGTCATGGGGCAGATCCGGCGAAACGGGCCCTGACGGCGTCGGAAGCTGAAGCCCAGGGCCGACACAGCCTTCGAGTAGGCCCCCGGCCGGGAAAGCGATACCCCACATGGGTCGTTTGGCGTGTGGTGTCGGGCATTCGCCAGCGACACTTCTGCCGTGCAAACCGCCCGGGAGCTTCCGCCCCCGGCTAGTGTGGGTTGAGGTGGTTGGCGTTGCGTTTTCCGCCGTGATTCGCCTTCGGAGGATTAGCGGGGGGTTTGCATCGGTGTCGTTTGTCCGGTAGGCTGGTAAGAGTAGTGAGAGTGGACTGACACGAGATGGACGATCGAGTGTTGACCTTTCCCCCAAGGAGTACTACTGTGACGAAGCATTGGATTGTGCCATTGAGCCTATTGGGGCTGCTTTGCCTAGTTGGATGCCCCTCGTCGGGCCCTGCCCCGGCCAACAAAGCCACGCCCAAAGTGCCGGTTACCGCCAGACCCCCGGCTCCCGAGATCGACTTTCAGACCGCGGCCGACGTCTTGGGCTCGGATCCCCGAGCGGTGCTTGGTTTCATCCTCGCGTATGAGTCGTCGATTCCCCCGCAAGTGGCCGCGAACGTGCTCGCGTCGGATCGGCGAATACTGACCGAGTTCATCCGGCTCCACAACGGCGGGCGAGGTCCTGACGTCCCCCCAGCGGCACCCACGAGCGAGAAGGCCCTGGTCGAGTTGATGAAGAGCAATGCCGAGTTCTTTGCGGTGGTATCGAAGATCGAGGAACTTGGCGGGCGGTTGGTCTTTGATGACGCGAGCAACCTGATCGGCATCGATCTCGAAGAGATGCAGAGCACCGACGCCGACGTGGCGATGCTGGCCAAATTACCCAACCTCACCAGTGTACATCTCTGGGGTGCGGATATCTCCGACAAGGGCGCCGAAGAACTCAAGAATCTTCCGAACGTGACCGACCTGATGCTCTTCAACACGGCAATCACCGATGAGGGCATGCAGCACGTGGCCGAGTTGAGCAACGTCAAGACGCTCAACCTCCGCCGCAGCAGCTACCTCTCCGACGCCGGGTTGGAGCCTCTGAAGAAGATGACCAACCTCCGCGTGCTCAATCTGCTTTACAACTACTTCACCGACGACGGCATGGTCCATCTGGCCGGGATGAAGGACTTACAGCAGTTGGACCTGCGGGGATGCATGCTGATCGGCGACGGCGGCCTGGAACACCTCAAAGGGCTCGAGAACCTCACGCACCTGAAGCTGCGCAGCTCGGCCATCTACGACGCCGGTCTGGGACACCTGGCCGGGTTGACCAAGCTCGTGGCGCTCTCGATCGAGGACGCCGGCGTCACCGACGAAGGTATGGCTGCCTTGAAGGACCTGGTCAACCTCAAAGAACTGAATATCAACCGGACCTACGTCACCGACACGGGCTTCCAACACTTGGCGAAACTCACGCAACTGAAGAGCCTGTTCATACGCGACCTGCGCATCAATGGCACGGGACTGGTCCATTTGAAGGACGCCGCCGATCTGGATTTGATCGACGTCCGCGAGTCGGATATCGACGACGCGGCCTTGGAACACTTCAAGCCGCTGGCCAAGCTCAGATGGCTCGACCTCTGGCACACGCAGATCACCGACGCCGGGTTGGAACATCTCACCGGCCTGGGGGCGTTGGAATACCTGGGGCTCGAGGAAGACGGCATCAGCGACGCCGGAGTGGCCCATGTTGCCAAGATCGCCTCGCTGGAAGAACTGAACATCAAGGGGAACCAGGATATTACCGACGCCTCCGTCGAGCACTTGAAGAAGCTGACGGCTTTGAAGAAGCTGCATCTGACGCTGACCGCGATCAGCGACGAAGGCGCCCAACAACTCCAAGAGGCCTTGCCGGATTGCCAGGTGATTCGTTAGCATCGACGGCACCGGTTTGCGGGGGCGGCCATTACGGGGGTCCGCACGATGTGGGTGCGAAAACGGATTGACATAGCCTGGACGGACCTGGCGTACGGGGCCGTGAGTTGCTGCCTGCCGCGCAACCGGCGCGGCCTGCTGGATCGGATCGCCCACTTCTGGACGCCGTCGGACGACGTGCTGGTCAGCCTTTCGGTCCGCAGCGGTTTCGATCTGCTGCTGGCGAGCCTGGAGTTGCCACCCAAGAGCGAGGTGCTCATCGCCGCGGCCAACATCGCCGACATGGCACGCATCGTGGAACACCACGGCCTGGTGCCGGTGCCGGTCGAACTCGACGTGGAGCGGATGGCCCCCAACGCGGATGCCCTCCGCCGGGCGGTTACTCCTGCCACCAAGGCCATCCTCGCCGCCCACCTCTTCGGCAGCCGTATCGACCTGGAGCCGATCTTCCAGGTAGCTCGCCAACACGGATTGCTCTTCTTTGAAGACTGCGCCCAGACCTTCGACGGCGGCCGATACCAGGGGCACCCCGACAGCGACGTGGTGATGTTCAGCTTCGGGTCGGTGAAGACCTCCACGGCGCTGGGCGGCGGGATCCTCCGCGTCCGCAATGCAGATGTTCTGCAGCGGATGCGGGATCGCCAGGCCGAGTATCCGCGGCAGCAACGCCGTGCCTATTTCTCCCGGCTGCTGAAGTACGCCAGCATGAAGCTGGGCTCGCTGCCGTATATCTTCGGCCTCTCGGTCTGGGTCTACGGCCTCTTCGGCGGCGACCACGACCGGCTGATCGGCGAAGCCGCGCGAGGCTTTCGCGGCGGTGACTTCTTCACCCGCATCCGCCAGCGGCCCTCCACGCCGTTATTGGACGTGCTCTGGCGGCGGCTGCGGAAGTTCAACGCCAAACACTTCGCCAAGCGGATCGCCAGCGGGGAGTATCTGGCCGAACGGTTGCAGCGGTGTTTGGACTGCCCGGCGGTCGGCATGGGGCCGCATTCCTATTGGGCGTTTCC
Organism: uncultured Planctomycetaceae bacterium; assembly: GCA_964472545.1. Classification (GTDB taxonomy): domain Bacteria; phylum Planctomycetota; class Planctomycetia; order Pirellulales; family Thermoguttaceae; genus CAYYNP01. The sequence goes on from CAYYNP010000016.1 coordinate 5,186, forward strand.
GGTCGTGGTCGACGACCCGGATCGTCTGCAAGCGACCTTGGCCCGAGCCGGCTTCGATTGCACGCAAGGCCATAACCTCCACGCCTGCGAGGCCCCGGCCGATCGTCCGGAGCTTGATCCGGTGGCCGCACGCACGGCTTTGGACGGGATGGTCTACTTGCCGTGTTATCCCGAACTGCCCAAGTCGGCACTGAAGCGGATGGCCGAGGTGTTGGTCAACGAATTCGGCCGCAAGGATGAGCCTGCCGGATCAAACGGCGCATCGGCTGCCGAACAGCGTCCTGCCGAGGAGCACGAACTTCCACCCGCCGGGCGATGAGCCGATCATGCAGTGCCGAATCACCGATCCCGCCCATCTGCTGGCGGCGATGCGCATCGCCTTGACACAAGGCGGCCAGTTCCTCGCCGGACGCCTCGCCCCGAACGGGCCGATTCTCGCTCGCCGCAACGTGAGCTACGTCCACAAGACGACCTGGGGTATGTTCGCCGCCGGAGTCCAACACGAAACGATCGCCCGGTTGCTCGATTGGGCAGCCGCCGAGGCCCTGCAAGACAACGGCGACTTCTACTTCCCCGACGAGCCGATCGAATACAAGGACTTCCAGCGCGTCTACCGCCCGCTGAACTTCTGCCGAGTGGCCGCCTGGATCGGCCATCCGTTGGGCCGCGACCGCCGCGTGATCGACCGCATCTTGCAGTATCAGCACGAGCCGTCCGGGGGCGTGTTTCACTTCATCGGCGACGATCCGGCCCGGGTCGAGGAACCCGAGAGCATCGGCACGCTCAACACCAGCTTCTTCGGCCACCTGATGCTGGCCATCGGCGAACACGATCGGGCCGTTGCTGCGGGCGATTGGCTCTGCCGTTGGGTCGAGGCAAACCGGGAGCCGATGGCACGAGGGTTGGTCTACACCAAGATGACGCCCGACGGGGAGTTGCTCACCGATGTGAAGCCTGGCGAGCGCATCGGCAGCATCGTCGATCTCGAACACGCGAAGCAGGAATTCTGGAACGTCGGCACCGCGATGGCCTACTTGGCCGTACTCTACGAGGCCGTACACAGCGACTGCACGCCGGCCGACGACCGTGGGCGGCGGTATCTCGACGCCGCGCTGGCTCTGCTGGACTTCGAGGCGCGAATGCCGTTGGAGACCTATCTCTGGCCGTCGAAGTGCAAGGTCGGCTGGGGGGCGGGCGAGTTGTTGCGGGTGTTGGTTAAGTACGGGGCAGAAGACGAGGGCCAGATCGAAAAGGCCGAACGCGTGGCCGAACGCGTGGCGGCGTTCACCTTTCTCGACAACCAACTCCCCGATGGCGGCTGGGCGTGGATGCACTATCCGCTCTCCGAGCAGATCCCCGAAATGGCCTTCAGCTACAAGCCGCTAAAACACTCCGTCCGCGTGCCCGACGAGCCGATTCCCGATTCGCAGACGATCTTCCTTTCGCGAGAGGAGATCACCGGGGAGTTTCTCGGCGAGATGAAGGCGATCGAGCAGGGCGTGGCAGCCTGGTTGGAATCGGCATCGAGCCGCCGTGTCGGCGACGGCTAGCAGCCCGTTGAAAAACGGCGAAACTGGGTGCCACTGCTGGCTTGCCCAGCAGTGCAGAGTTGAAACTGACGCAAAGACACTGCTGGGCAAGCCAGCAGTGGCACCCGAATCATCGAGATCCTACTTCTTCAACGGGCTGCTAAACAGTCGTAGGGTGCGTAACGCACCATGTTGCGGCTCGCTTCACTCCCCCTACGGCATCACATCTGGGCCAACTCCTTCCACAACCTCGCACTAGCCCGAATGCCGCGGTGAAAGTCGGCCAGGCAGAACTTCTCGTTCGGGGCGTGGGTGTTGTCGTCGTCCTGGCCCCAGCCGATCAGCAGGATGTCGGCACCGAGCGTCTGGTGGAAGGTGGTCATCACGGGGATTGAGCCGCCCTCGCGCGCGTAGACCGGCGGACAGCCGAAGGCGTCTTCGACGGCCCGAGCGGCCGCCGCGATGTAGGGGCTTTCCAGCGGCACCAACACACCGGGGGCCGAGTGACAGTCAATCAACTCCATTTCGATGCCCGGCGGGCATAACTCGGCCAGGCGCCGTTTCAGCCCCGCAAAAACCGTGGCCGGCTGTTGGTTGGGCACCAGCCGAAAGCTGAACTTCGCGCCGGCCGTCCCCGGCAGCACGGTCTTGGCGCCGTCGCCCTGATAGCCGCCCCAGAGACCGTTGACGTCGTACGTCGGGCGGGCCCAACGCCGCTCGAGCACCGTGTATCCGGCTTCGCCGGTCGTGTCGTCAACGCCGAGTTGCCGCAGATACTCCGGCTCGTCGAAGCCCAACGCAGCGAAGCCTTCGCGTTCTCGGTCGGAAAGCGGCACCACGTCGTCGTAAAAACCCTCGATCTGCACGCGGCCCTGATCGTCGACCAGGCCGGTGAGCATCGCGGCCAGGGCGTTGGCCGGGTTGGTCACCGTGCCGCCGAAAGTGCCGGAGTGCAAGTCGCGATCCGGGCCGGTCAGCCGCAGTTCATAGTAGGCGATGCCCCGCAGCCCGTACGTGATTGCCGGCTGGCCGGGCGCGAACTGGGCCCCGTCGCTGACCACAATACAATCGCATGCCAGCTTCTGGGCCTCTTCGACGATAAACTTCTCCAGGCTCTCGCCGCCGACCTCTTCTTCGCCTTCGATGAGAAACTTCAGGTTCAGCGGCAGGCCGCCCTCGACTCTTACCCAAGCTTCGGCGCTTTTGACGTGCGTGAGCAACTGTCCCTTGTCGTCGGTGGCTCCTCGGGCGTAGAGGTTGCCGTCGCGGCGGGTCGGCTCGAACGGCGGTGACAGCCACTCGTCCAACGGGTCGGTCGGCTGCACGTCGTAGTGGCCGTAGACCAGCGCCGTGGGGGCCCCGGCCACCGGCGGCGACTCGGCATAGACCAGCGGATGGCCGTCGGTGGGGATCACCTCGGTTGCAAATCCCAGTGTGCGAAACTGCTCGGCCACCCACGCGCCGGCCCGATGCACGTCGTCGCGGCGGTCGGGGTCGGCACTGATGCTGGGGATCCGCAACAGCTCGCACAGTTCCTCCTCAAAACGGTCGGCGTGCGTTTGCAGATAGGCGTCGATATCGGACATGCTGCGAAACCTCTTGTAGATCAGTAGGTTGGGGCATTCGGGGCTGTTCCTGAGCGTGTGACCGCAGTATAATGGGCCGTGTCGAATTCGACCATCGGGGGCAATTATCGGGGGCAATTATCGGGGGCAATTATCCTGGGCAACACCGTAGCTGAACTCGCAAGAGTTCAGGCCGTTCGACAGTCCTGCCCTGGCCCCGCTGAACTCTTGCGAGTCCAGCTACGGTCGTGGTGGAATCGTCGAGGTATCACGATGAATGACTCTGACGTCGCCGTCGAAGAACCGCTGCAGGAGACGCTCCGCCAGCGTCGCCAGAGCGAGCGTGCGCGCCCCAAACGGCAACCACGCTACAACGTGGTCCTCTGGGACGACCAAGAGCACACCTACGACTACGTGATCGCGATGTTGCAGGAAGTCTTCGGCCATCCGCTGGAAAAAGGGTTCCAAATGGCCAAGGCCGTCGACACACAAGGCCGCGTCGTCGTGCTCACCACGACCAAGGAACACGCCGAACTGAAGCGCGACCAAATCCACGCCTACGGCAAAGACGATCTGATCGCCGGCTGCAAGGGGTCGATGTGGGCGAGCATCGAGAAGGTCGAGGGCAGCGACGAATGACGAGTGTTGCATGCCCCTGCTGAAGACCGTCACCCTCGGCTGCAAGGTCAATCAGTACGAGACCGAGTACCTTCGCCAAGGCCTGGCCAGCCTGGGATATCGCGAGGCCGGCGACGGCGAACCGGCCGATCTGTGCGTCGTCAATTCGTGTACGGTCACCGCGCTGGCCGAGGCCAAGAGCCGCAAGGCGATCCGGCAGTTCGCCCGCCGCAACCCCCGGGCGGAGATCATCGTGATGGGCTGCTACGCCACTCGGGCCGCCGAAGAAGTGGCGGCGCTGCCCGGTGTGGTCGACGTCGTGACCGACAAACGTCAGTTGCCCGACTTGCTCGCCCGGCTGGGGGTCCTCGACGTGCCCGACGGCATCTCCACCTTCGGCAGCCGGCATCGGGCGTACGTCAAGGTGCAGGACGGCTGCCACATGCGGTGCAGCTACTGTATCATCCCCACGGTTCGTCCGGTGCTCAGCAGCCGGCCGGCCGGCGAAGTGACCGACGAAATCCGCCGGCTCATCGATCACGGCCATCGTGAAATCGTGCTCACCGGCATTCACCTCGGCCACTACGGGGTCGATTTGTCGGAGCCGGACGCCGATCTGCCCGGGCTGCTGAGGAAGATCGTTCGCATCGACGGCGAGTTCCGCGTGCGGCTCTCCAGCCTCGAAGCGTCGGAAGTCACCACAGAGTTGATTGCCGTGATGGCCGACAACGGTGATCGGATCTGTCCGCATCTGCACCTCTCGATGCAGAGCGGCTCCGACGACGTGTTGCGGCGGATGCGCCGGCCGTGGACCGCCGAGCAGTTCGTCCGCCGGTGTGAGGAAGTCCGCCGCGCGTTGGATGCCCCGGCCTTGACGACCGACGTGATCGTGGGCTTCCCCGGCGAAACGGACGACGAGTTCCAGGCCACGTGCCGTGTCGTACGCCGGGTCGGGTTCTCGAAGCTGCACGTCTTCCGCTATAGCCCTCGCCAAGGCACGCCCGCCGCCGACATGCCCGATCAGATCTCCGAGGCCGTCAAGCGACGCCGCGCCGCAGAATTGAGCGAATTGGGACTTCAGCTACGCCGCAATTATTTCGAGAGCCTCGCCGGCCGTCGGCTTCAAGTGCTCGTCGAAACGCCGCTGGATACACAGCCGGGAACGCTGGTCGGCACATCCGCCCGCTATGTTCCAGTAGAACTGCCGGGGGACGAAACGTTGATCGGCCGTATCGTGACGGCCACGGCCCGTGCCACTACGGACGACCGCGTGCAGGGTGTCATCGGCTAGCTCTTCGCATAGAAGCCGCGACCGGTGGTCGCGCCACGGAGTCATCGCACAGTATGCCGCGGCCACGGGGTCTGGGCCGGATTGCCACCCTGATCGGTGCGTGGTACTCTACTATGTGGGCAAAGGCTGGCGTGTATGATGGGCCGGAATATGGCGTCGGACGACGACAAACTCCGCGAATGGGTGGAGACCTGGGCCAAGGCCGGGCCGCGGCTGGAGGCTCTTAAGCGCGCGGAGCTGCGCAACTTCAACCACGCGGACCACGCCGCGGAGATCGACGCCCTGCTGGAAATCGCCTGCCAGCATATCAGTCCGCAGCCGACCAGCGGGCTCGTGGAACAACAACGGCTCTTTGGGAAGCTGCCGCGATGAACGGGTTGTATGAGGCTGCCCTGGAGATCCAACGGTTCTGTCAACAGAGGCAGTGGGACTTCTGCATCATTGGTGGTCTGGCGGCAATCCGCTGGGGCGACCCACGGGCAACGCGGGACGTCGACGTGAGCCTGCTTACCGGCTTTGGAAGTGAGGCCGACTACGTCGACCAGATCCTGGCTCGGTTTTCGGGCAGAATCTCCGACTGCCGGCAATTCGCTCTGGAGAACCGCGTCCTGTTGGTCGCCGCCTCCAATGGCGTGCCCATCGACGTTGCGCTTGCGGCAGTTTCGTTCGAGGAGCGTCTCATCGCGCGGGCCACGCCGTTTGCCTTTCATCCGGAAGTCACGCTGGCCACCTGTTCTGCCGAGGATCTCGTGGTGATGAAGGCATTTGCAGGACGAGATCAAGATTGGGCAGCCATCGAAGGAATCGTGGTCCGACAGGGCAACGCACTCGACTGGCACTACATCGACGAGCAACTCGAACCACTCTGCCAACTGAGGGACGACCGCGAAACGCCGCGCCGTCTACACCGATTCCGCACCGGCCAATAGAGCCGTGCCGGAAGACCATGCCTCGTCTTGGCACTCACGGGCCGTTGCCCAAGGGGGCCTGCGTCGACAGTCGGCGATGCCGGATGCCTCAATGCCATATGCCCGCGACTGCCGAAAGGCCGCCGATAACCAGAAGGACTTCTCCCCAAGGCCACGGCACTGCCGCATATGGCAGCAGGCAAATGACGGCCACGCCGTATCGCAGCCAGGGCGACTGTTCGGACCACCACTCGTAGAATCTGGAGAACATGTCCTGCTTCATTCGCGACGCGACGCTCCACATCCCGCAGACTAACGCATTCGACGACGAATCTCAACTCCCCGCGGCGGTCCCGCGGCCCGGGCGCGACCACCAGTCGCGGCTTTATGACGCGAACTCTTCGGCCCATCCCGGCCGAGGATCCAAGGCAGCGGGTTTCACGTCGCCGGGCTTTTGGCCTTCGGCCACGCAACGGCGATGGTAGATCTGGCCGGCAGGTTCGGACGAAGCGTCAAGCACGCTCACTTCCACCGGGGCCAGTTGCTCTAGGCGCGTGGCGTATCGGTAGTGCGGGTTCTCCTCCAAGCCGGCCTGCAACGCGGCCGCAAGCTGCCTGCGGGAAACTCCAGTGCCGCCGCCGCCCTGCAAGTAGAGCCGATATCGCGGCGGGCGTCCGTCGACGGGGACCAGCATGGCGAAGTCGGGCGAAAGACATCGCGTTTCAAACAAACGGTTTAGCACGCCGCCGACGTGTGCCTCGCTAAGCTTCTCGCCGACCAGATCGCTCACCCGGTCCGACTTGCCCAAGAACCGCAGCAGCGGACACTGTTCTTCAAAGTCGACGACCTCGACCTCGTCGCGAAGTTGATAGCGATACAGCCCGCCGCCGGTGGTTACGACCACGCGGTATCGGCCGCCGCGGTCGAGTTGATGGGCTAACAGCCAGGTGTCGGTGTCGCCGGGCGATTCGTCCGTGGAGCCGATCGGCTCGAACTCGAAAAGGTGGGAGCGAACCGCCAGCGCCGCACCCGGCCGATCGACCAACGGGAACGAAACGAACGCCTCGGTCGCCAGCAGGCCCTTCGGCTGGATCTCGACGTCCGGAAACGTCTGCTTCAGTTCCGGCAGCCCCCACGCAGCGGCTGCGTCGCCCCAACAGCTTATCAATGACAGCCGCGGCCAGATCTGTCGCAGCTTTTCGGGCCACGACGCGTTGGATCGAAACACGGACTCGAGCGCGCCGGCCCGCCGCACATCGGCCCGCATGCCGAGCCTCCCGTGACGAACGTCGGCGCATAAGCGCCCCTGCCAATCCTCCAGCCGGCCGATCAATGCCGTGAGGAACGTCGGGTTCCAGACGGAAACCAACGCCAGATCTTCGGCGCGCAGCAGGTGCAGCAGCGTGAGGTAGCGGAAGTCGTCAGTGTCCTCTGTGCGGGCGACGTCGGAGGGAACGGCCAAGAGCCGGCCCATTGCCAAGCGCTCGATGCGGCCGAGGTACGCCGTGTCGTCGTCGAAGCCGATCGGGATGCCGCCGGCCGTTCGCCGCGGTGGCCCGAAGGCCGGCGAGATCGACCAATAGGCCCGGCCTCGCCGGACGGCCGGCCGACGTCGAAACAGGTCGGCGATCCAGGCCGCGATCACCCGTTGGAATTGTCGGCGAAGCGACGCTGTGTAGGGGATCAGCTTCTCGCCGGACGCCGTGCCGCTCGTGGGCTCCAAGAGTCGCACCGGCTCGGCGGTCAACACGTTCGGTTCTCCGGCGGCGATTCGCTCGATGTCCTTGGCGTACGCGTCGTACGTCGAAGGCGGCACGCGCCGTTGAAACTCCCGCGCGTCGCCGATTCGGGCGAAATTGTGTCGGCGGCCGAACTGCGTGTCGCGGTTGTCGGCAAGGATCTCCCGCAGCACGGCCTCTTGGCTTTCGGCTACGGCACGGGTCGCGCGATGAAAGGCCCTCAACTGCCCGCTACACTTGACCATCCAGGCCGTGTTTAGCCACCACGCGAGAGTCCGTCGGCGACGGGGCCTCGGGTGGCTGGTGGCAGAGCGCAGCGGTGCCCCGGAGTTTTGGTTGCCTCTCTGGGGCACCGCTGCGCTTTGCCCCAGCCACCCATCGATTGGTGCATGCTTCTGGTTGGAACGGTCCATCATGACTGCACCACAAACGCCGCCGGCTGCGGGCCCATCACACGATGAGCCGCCTTGGTGAAGTTGTCGCGCGAGAGCGGCGCGATGCAGCACAACTCGTCGCCCCGCGCGTGACCGGGGTTTCGCGACGCGAAGAACCGCACGTGCGGATCGCTCAGCCGCCCGGGTGTGAGATCGGCCACCCCGCGCTGCAACCGACAGCCGGCCCGCCCCGCACGGATCACGCCCGCCGCCGCATCGTAGCTCTCGGCGTACTTTTGCCGCGCAGCCGCATCGAGAATCGCCGAGCCCCACTGCGGCGTCGGCCGATCGTGGCGCGGATAGAACTCGTGGAAGAAGACCGGCAGGAAGCGATACGTCTTGTAGCCCTTGCTGATAAGAAACCAAAACAGTTCGGCAAACGGATGGGCGTCGATCAGCGAGACGGCGAAATGCCCCCAGACTTGAGCCAGCGGATTGCTGCCCCAGTGGTCGCGATGCACGATCGTATCGCCGGAGAAGAGCGCCAAGACTTGCCGGCCGTCGACGTCCAGGTCGAGCAGCCGTTGGGTGGAGAAGCCACGGATTGCGCCGCCGTCGGGATCGACCACCCGGATCACCCACTGCTTCTCGTCCAAGTCGGCGTCGAACTCGGCCCGGCGGACGTTGGCGTAGTAGCGCTGCATTAGCGCGAACATCTTGCCGCGATCGTCGGGCGTCAGTTCGGCAACGGTCAGTAGTTGTCCTTCGAGGTTCATCGTTATAGGGTCCCCAGTTCCAGGTACGGCGGCCGGCCGTCCAGCGTGCCGCGGAGTCGCTCGCCGTCGTCAAACGTAACCAGGTACAACCGCGTGTCGTAGGTGTTCGTGGCAAATGGCCGCACGGCCGGCAGCAGCGGGTCCGATTCGTGTAGGCCGACGAGCATGTGCCGGTTCGGTCCGCCGGCGTTGCGGGCAATCATCGATTGCAGCAACGTTCCGGCCACGTACGGGTCTTCGTCGGCTACCACATACGCGGCACCGGTGAGATAGCGGAACGCCGCTCCCTCAGCGGGCAAGCTCGGCAGCCTGCGGATCTTTGCCCATCCGTTGATGATCGGGCGGGCCCAACGCAGGAGGCCTTGGTAGCCGGCGACGACCGTTTGCCGAAAGCCGTGTTGATCCCAAGCGGCCAGCGTGCCGACGAGCTTCCCCCCGCGGAACGCCAGCAAGACGTCCTTCGGCCGGAGGTCCTTGAAAGTCGCCTCCCCGGAGAAGAAATCGCCCGCTCCATATCGCGGGAAGAACTGACGGCGAGGCCCGGCGGCGGCTAAGAACGCAAGCATCTCGTCCAAATCGTCTCGCGTCGCTGTGCGTACCGTAACGTCGCCGTTGGTGCCGGCCGAACGAACCCGCCGCCTCGAGAGCGGGATCGCCAGCGTGTGGTATCGCCCGGCGAAGTGATACGCCGGCAATCCGGCCCGGCCGGAAGTCAACAGCCCGATCGCCCGATCGTTCCCCTCGGCAATCGTGGTCAGGTAGAGCTTTGTGCGGCCATCGGCGTGCAGTTCGCGAAACAGCGCGTAGCCGCGGGCCAACAGCCCCAAGCTGCGGAACTCCGCCAGCAGTCGCAAGCTGCTCAGATATCCGATCGGTCGGTGTTGTCCGTTGACCGCCATCGTCCTCACCGACCGCGAGCCGAAGCCTGCGATCCGCCCCGTCTGCTCCTCCCGGACAACCACCACCTGATGAAACGGCCCTTCGACGGCGGCGGCGAAAAAACTCGGCTCGCGGCAAAAACTCACGGCGATGCGGCCGGGCATCACCGTGGCGGCCAGCACGTCGCGCAATTGCCGGTCGTCGGCGGCGGTGGCAAGTTCACACCGGAACCGGCTCATCGACGGGCTCCCGTTGCTGTCTGCCCACGCCGAGTTTGCCCGCGCCAAGCCGCAGCCCCTGACGCAGCCCGATGTCGCCGTGCGACTGCCAATTCAGCCACAGATAGAGCGACGCCATCTTCGGGTTCCGCGCGTTTGCCTGAAAGTCCCAGAACCGCCGGAAGATCGACCCCACGCCAAAGAACCGCCGCCGCGCGTCGAGGCAATACTCTTTGAGTTCGTCGGCCGAGAGCCGCGCGGGTTGGAAGTTGACGTCGCCAATTCGGCCGGCCGGATCGAGCCACCAACGGTCGTTCAGCAGCCGGCCCTCTTCCTTCAGCCGCCGATAGAACGGCGTGCCGGGAAACGGCACCAGGTGGTTGAAGAACGACAGAAAGAGTTTCTGTTGCTTTGCAAAGCGAAGGCTGCGCTCGATCGTCTCGCGGTCGTCGTTGTCGTAGCCGAAGACGAACGTGCCGTAGATCGCCAGGCCGTGCCGTCGGATGCGCTGCAGGCTTTCGGCGTATCCGCCGCCCTTGAGGTTCCAGTGTTTGCCCATCGCGCGGAGCGTCTGCGGATCGAGCGACTCCATGCCGATTAGCAGCCCACGGCAGCCGCTCTTGACCATCAGGTCGAGCAACTTCTCGTCGCGCGCAATGTGGATGCTCGCCTGGGCCACCCAGTCGACGTTCAACCGTGTCAGCTCGCGGCAGAATTCGCGTGCCTTCTGCGGCTGGCTGACGACGTTGTCGTCGACCACGAAGAACCGCCGGCTGCCGGTGGCCTCCATCTCGGCCACGACCTCCTGCGGCGGGCGTTGGTTCTGTGTGGCGTTGTGAAAGGCCGTGATCGAGCAGAAGTCGCAGCGGAAGTTGCAGCCGCGGGAGAATTCGACCAGCGTCAGCTTCATGTAGTCCTTGCCGGCGAAGATCTCTCGGCGCGGCCGGATGCCCGCCAGCGAGACGGGCTGTGTGGTCCGATACACCGGCCGAAGCCGCCGGTGCTCGGCGTCGTCGAGCACCTGTTGCCAGACCGGCTCCGCGTCGCCGATCACGATTGCATCGGCCTCGGTGGCCGCTTCTTCCGGCATCAACGTCACGTGATATCCGCCCATCACCACCGGTACGCCCCGAGCGCGAAACTCCCGGGCAATCCGATACGCTCGCAACGCCGTAAAGGTCTCCACGCTGATCGCCACCAGGTCGGTCGGTTTGTCCAGCGGGATCTCGTCGAAGCGGTCGTCGTAGAAGCGGATCTCGACGTCCGGCGGCGTCAGCCCGGCCAGCACCGCGATCGCCAACGGCTCCATCTGCCAGGCACGCACGTACGGCATGCCCTCCTTGCGGCCGACGGCGGGATAAATGAGGGTGAGGTGCATGGTGGAGTGGCGTGGGTGGTTGTGAGTGGAGAGTGGTGGGGGGGGTGTGTTGGGGGTCGGGAGTTGGGAGTTGGGAGTTTCGTTGTGGTGGCGGGTTGGGGCCGTTTAGCAGCCGCCGGTACGGCGGCTTCGTTGGGATTGTGTATTTCGTTACTCAGTGGCCGGGGTCTGCCTCAAGTGGTGCCGGTGAGTCGTGAACGTCAGTAGTGAATCGCCAGCGGGGGCTTCATGGATTGCGTCGTGTAGTTCGGATCGCGGTAGACGCCTTGAATCTTCTTGTTGAAGCGCCGGGCGTAGTAGCGGTAGCCGAGGTTCAGCGACAGCCAGAGCGGGAGGATCGACCATGGGGCGCCGGTGGCACGGGTGGCTAAGGAGCGCCAGCGGTAGCTTTCTCGCCACGCCCGGGCGAGCCCTTCCTGTAGTTGCTCGGGACTCATCTGCTTCGGCCGGAAGACGACGTGTTCGGCGTCGAAGAGCGACCAGTTCTCGTGCAGCAGGCGTCCTTCGGCCTTCAGACGGTCGAACAACGCCGTGCCGGGAAACGGCGTAACGGCTGCGTAGCGAGGCAGGTCGATCTTCGCCCGATCGACGAACTCGACCGTCCGCTCGAAGACGCTCGGGTCGTCGTGGTCGAATCCAAAGACGAAACAACCCTGCACGCCGATGCCGTGACCGTGCAGCCGCTTGACGACCTCGGCGTAATTCCCCGCCCGATGAAACGGTTTGCCGGTGCCGTCGAGCGTATCCTGGCTGATCGACTCGAAGCCGATCAACAGCCCTCGGCAGCCGCTGGCGGCGGCCAGTTTCAACAACTCGGCGTCTTCGGCAATCCGCGTTGTGGCCAGCCCCACCCAACGCCGGCGCAGCGGGATCATCGCCCGATAGAGGGCCTTGGCGTGGGCGGCGTCTTCGACCGGGCTGAGATCGATGAACAGGACGTTACGGCCCTTGAGCGTATCAAGTTCGGCCACTACCTCGTCGATGGGGCGTTTCAGGTACGTGAACGGCCATGCCGCCGGCACGGCACAGAAATCGCACCGATGCGGGCAGCCTCGCGTCGCCTCGACCGAATTGAGCGTGGCGTAGCGTCTTCGCACCAGCAGATCGCGCCGCGGCACGGGCAGCGCGGCCAGGTCGCCGACCGGCATTTCGTAACGCGGCTGCATCCGGCCGGCGGCGAAGTCCCGCAGCAATTGTGGCCACGACCGTTCGGCATAGCCGATCACCACCGCGTCGGCATGTTCGGCTGCCTCGTCGGGCATCAGCGTAGGATGCACACCGCCAAGCACAACGGTGTGTCCCTTCTCCCGAAGCCGATCGGCAATCGCGTAAGCCCGCGGTGCCGTGCCGGTGATCGCGGTGATGCCGACGATATCCGCGTCGAAATCCAAGTCCAACGGCACCGTGCCTTCATCTTGCAGCGTGATCTCGGCATCCAGCGGCCGGCCGTCGATCTCCTCCGGCACCAGCGCGGCCAGCGTCGTCAGCGTCAACGGCGCGTAGCGCAGCGACGTTTTGAAGATCCCGCGACGGTTGCGGTGGATCTCGCCGGCGGGTGAGAGGAGTTGGATTCTCATGGGGCGTCTCACGTTCGGTAGTATCTCCGCGAGATGTCACCACGTCTCGCGGAGCGAGACGACTACTTTGGGTGGCCCCGACACTCTTGCGAACACGCGTTTCCGTATGGCCGCGTCCACTGCGCAAGAGTGTCCGGGCCACCCACACGGCGAACTCGACTCGCTCTAACTACTCGGTTTCCCTCCCGCCAAAATCCTCAACACGAACAACCCGGCCCCCAACGCCCCGAAGAAGATCGCGTTGGTCACGTTCCGCGCCGTGCCAATATCGAACGCCGCGGCGATCTCCTCTTGAAACACCAGCCGCTGGGCGGCGCGAATCAACAGCAACGTGGCCAGGGCGAACACGATGATCGTATGCTTGCGGGGGTTCATCAGGGCAACCGCCGTCAGCATGCCCATCACGACCATGTACGCCCCCACGGGCCGCAGAATATACGTGAACTGCGGCGTCCAATCGATCTCTTTCGCCCCGTACCACGTCGCCGCCATCTCGGGGAAGCTGTGGACCAAGTTGATCCCCAGGCCGAGCGCGACATGCGACGCACAAATCAACAACAACAGCAACTGAAGTAGGCGATAACTCGTCTGTTTCATGACGCTCTCCTGGAAACGGTTTCGGCGGATTCGCTACGTTCCCGCAGCCCGAAACGCATCCCTTGCTTCTTGAACGTCTCTCTGCGGAAGAGCGGATTATATCGCAGATAGACGCCCAGGCGATAGAGAGAACGCATGTTCGTCTTGAAGTCGAACGCCCGGCGGACGATCGACCCGAAGCCGTTGAACCGCTTGCGGGCGGCGAAACAGGCCTCGGTCAGCGCCTCCGGCGACATCCGCCCCGGGCGAAATGCCGCGTGGTTGAAGCGATAGTCCGGATGCAGCCACCAGCGGCCGTCGTAGAGCAGACGCCCTTCGCGCCGCAAGTTTTCGTACAACGGCGTGCCCGGATAGGGCATCAAGATGTTGAACGCGGCGAAACAGAACTTGCTTTCCACGGCGAATTCGACCGTACGCTGAATCGACTCCGGCGTGTCGTGGTCGTAGCCGAGCGTGAAGGCGGCCCAGAGTTGCAGGCCGTAGTCCCGGATGATCCTAAGCGGCTCGGCATAGTCGCCGCCGCTTCCCAGCCCTTTCAAGCTCGGAGTCTTGCGCACCGAACGGAGATTCTCTTCGCCGAGCGACTCGAAGCCGACCACGTGGCCCAAACACCCGCTGCGGACCATCAGGTCCATCAGCTCGCGGTCTTCGGTCATGTCGATGCTGGCCTGCGACACCCAGCGGATGCGCAGCGGGATCAACTCGCGGCAGAGGATCTTGGCGGCCTCGCGGTGGGAGAGGATGTTGTCGTCGACGAAGAACAGCAGCCGGCGGTCTTGCGACTCGATCTCTTCGACGACCTCGCGCACGCGGCGGCGGTACTGGGTTTTGTTGAAGTACGCGCTGATCGCGCAGAACGTACAGCCGTAGCGGCAACCCCGGCTGTATTGCAGCAGGCTGATCGGCAGGTAGCCCTTGCCGCGGAAGAGATCGCGGCGAGTGAGTGTGCCCGGTTGGGGCGTGCCGACGTCGGCCCGATAGCGCGGCTGCAATCGTCCGCGGCGGCAATCGTCGAGTGCCTGGTGCCAGAGGAACTCCGCGTCGCCGGTGTAGACCGAGTCGGCGTGCTCGGCCACTTCCTGCGGCGCCAGCGTCGGGTGCATCCCACCCATGATCACCGGTACGCCGCGGCGGCGATACTCGCGGCCGATCTCATACGCACGCCGGGCAGTGAACGTCTCGACGGTAATCGCCGCCAGATCGGTCGGCTCGTCGAAGGGGATCGACTCCATGCGGTCGTCGACCAGCGCCAGCTCGACGTCCGGCGGCGTGAGCGCGGCCAGCACGCCGAGTTGCAGCGGTTCCATCCGCCCTTCGTCGATGTACGGACCGTCGGCCATCCGCCCGATGTTCGGTTTGATCAGAGTGACTTTCATGCGGGCTGCTCCACTGGTTCCAGCGGCGTATCGTCGCCCAGCGGTAGGCCTTGCTTGCGGTGGATCTCGCGCCGCGAGATCAAGTTCGCCGCCAAGAACAGGCCCAAACGCCAGGGGCTGCGGCAGTTCGTCTTGAAGTCCAGCGCCCGGCGGAAGATGGCTCCGTAGCGATTGAACTTCAGCCGAGCGCGATAGCACCCGTCGGTCAACTGCTCGGCGGTCATGCCGCGGGGATGGAACATGGCCCGGCCGTAGCGATACGTCGGGTCGAGCCACCAGCGGTCGTAAATCAACCGCCCTTCGTCTTCCAAGCGTCGATACAGCGGCGTGCCCGGCGTGGGCGTCAACGGGTTGAAATTGGCCAGGCAGAACCGGTTGCGCAGGGCGAAATCGACGGCCGCGTCGAATGTCTCCGGCGTGTCGTGGTCGTAGCCGAAGACGAACGTGCCGTAAATCATGATGCCGTGATCTCGGAGCTTGCGGATCGCCGTGGCGTAATCGTCGTCGGTCGCGTTCCAGCCCTTGTTCATCTGCACGAGGTTTCGCCGGTCGAGCGACTCGAACCCGATGACCGCCACGCGGCAACCGCTCTGCTGCAACAGCTTCAGCAGCCGGTCGTGTCGGGCCACGTCGAGGCTTACCTGGCACGACCAGGAGATCTTCAGCGGGATCAACGCCCGGCAGAACTCTTCGGCCTGGGCCACGTCGGCGAAGAGGTTGTCGTCGACGATGAACAGATTGCGGCTCTCGATCGCCTCGATTTCGGCCGCCACTTCCTCAACGGGGCGCTGGCGCAGCGTGTTCCCGTAGAAGGCGTGGATCGAGCAGAAATCGCAGGCGAAGCGGCATCCCCGGCCGAATTGCACCGGGACGACCGGCGCATAGCGTTTTCCGCGGAAGATCCTCCGATCCGGCGTGGCGTCTGTCAGAGGCGGCTGCCCCTGCTGTCGGTAGACCTCCCGCAAAGTGCCGGCATCGGCGTCCTTAACTACTTGTGGCCAAAGCCCTTCCGCGTCACCGGCCACCACCGCGTCGGCGTGCTGCAAGGCCTCGTCCGGTAGAAACGTCGGGTGGAACCCCCCCATGATGACCTGCACGCCGCGGCGGCGAAAGCGGCCGGCAATCTGATAGGCGTTGCGGGCCGTGTACGTTTCGACGGTGATCGCCACCAGATCGGTCGGATCGTCGTACGGGATCGGCTCCAGACGCTCGTCGACCAGATGCAGGTCGGCTTTCGGGGGGGTCTGGCTGGCTAATATGGAGAATACCAACGGCTGCATCGCGTCGCTGGAACGGATGCCGGTCAGATTCGGCCGTATAAAGGTGATCTTCAACGCACTGGACCGTGAGCATCAACGGGCGCCGGCGATCGGCCGGGAGCCTCAGCCGTCGCCGGCGCGGAAAAACTGCTCCCTCCGAGAAGCAAGGCTCGCCGGCCGACGGAATATAACGCGCCGTTAGTCGCTGGAAATAGTCGGCTTTCCTTCAGCACCCGCCGCGGCATAGATCGCACGGGCTCTCTCGAGTTGCCTCGGCTCGACACCTCGAACGGCCAACGGCCGCGGCGCCAGCATCCCCAGCACTTCCGGCACATTGCAAACCCGCAAGACATTGAGAAACTGCGGGGCGCCCTCGTCCATGTGCGTAAGCGGCGGGGTGCCCAACGTCACGCCGGAGATATCCTCCTCCCACAGCGCCGCATAGGCCGCCAACACGCCGGAGGCTCCCTGGCCGGCAACGTGAACGGGGAGTTCTTCACCATGTTTCGCGCGAAGGTATCGGGCCGCCGCGATCACGTCCCACACGCGCCCGGTGTCGACCGTACGCCCCAGCAGCACGTGCGACCGCTCGACGTAGTTCGGCGGGTCCTTTCGCGTCCAGCGCGTGCGTCCGATTCCCCGCGGCTCGACGATGTACGTCAGATCGGCCGTTTCGTGTACGTCGTGGGCGAATTTGGTGATCGGTACGTCGTCGGCGGCGTCGCGGACGATCAACAGCACGCGATCTGACTTTATCGTCGGTTTGAAAACGCCGACGGTCTCCAGGCCGACCTCGATGCCGGGTTCCGTTTCCAGCCGAGCGTATTCGCTGTCGACCTGCCTAAGGAGTGTCGCCGCTGGAACCCGCTCGGGAAAGCAACCGAACGCAACGCGCCGCAACTCCTTCAGCAACGACGCCTTCCACGCCTTGAACTCGTTTCGTTTGGGCAACTTCACCTTCGCCACGGGCACGAAGTGCCGATCGATCGTGGTGTTCAATTCGTCGTCGGGCAGCTCGTCGTCTTCGGGAAAGACACGCAGCTTCTCCGGCGCGATCGGACACTCCCGTTGGTCGCCGCGGCCGGTCACCAGGTCGACCTCGCTGTCGTCGACCACACGCGGATCGCCCTTGAGATGCATGTTGATAAACCGATAGGCCGCTTGCCGCAGGTCTTGGCGGTAAGCATGGCCGCCCATGCTGACCACGGCATCGACTTGATCGCCCTGTCCGTAAAGGCTGTAGACGCGTTCCAGGCGATTGATCACACGGTCGTTGGCGTCCATCGGGAAGATGCGGTCGTGGTCGCTGTTGGCAAAGAGCATTGCCCGGGGAGCCACCAGGGCGGCAATGCGGGTCCAGGGCCAGCGAAACGTGTTGTAGAGAAACATGCAATCGCAATGGCCGTTGATCACGCGGTTGGAAACGTAGGAGGGCAGATCGGCCATTCCGCTGACCGGCACGGCCGCCTTGACGCGCGGATCGGCCGCGGCAATCCAGAACGTGGCCGCCCCACCGCCGCTGATGCCGGTCACGGCGATCCGCTGCGGATCGACGTCCGGCCGGCTCGTAAGGTAATCGATGCCGCGGATGCCGTTGAGACACTCGACGCCCGCCGGCGTGTAGCCGCGGGAGTGCCACCACCAGCGGCCTTCACGATAGGTGCCGTGATGGATTGCGCCGATCTCGCCGAGTTGCAGCGAATCGACGACCAGGCAGATGTATCCATGCCGGGCGAACCAGATGCCGTGCGACTGGTAGGCCGTCTTGTTGCCGTTGCGGCCGCAATAGGAATGGCCGCAGACGTAAAACACGGCGGGCAACCGGCGGCCCTTTTCGATCTTGGCTGGGCGGTACAGATTTCCGGTGACGTACAACCCCGGTCGGCTCTGATAGTGCAGCATGTCGACCGTGTAGCCGTTCCCGGAGAGCGTGTCGGTGACGGTGGCCTTCAGCGGCGACTTGGGTGGCATGGGCTCCAGCCCCAGCATGTGGAAATACTCCTGCTGATACCGGCCTCGCTGCTCGAGCCAGTCTCCCGGCTCTTCGATGTCATCGAGAAACGCGCCATGGATCTTCTCGGCCTCGCCGGCGAGATACCGCTGGATCATGGCGTCGCCCGGCGCGTCGCGATCGGCCGTGCCGTACGGCTGGGCAATCGATTCACGCGCGACGGCGAGCGCCGCCAGTACGATCAACACGTGGATTCGCATCGGCTTGTCTCCTTGCTGTCGAGGTCTCGTGAGGCCCCGTGGCGTAAGCTTCCAGCTTGCGATTGCATGCTCGGGTGGCGT
The DNA here is from genome assembly GCA_964472545.1 of uncultured Planctomycetaceae bacterium. Lineage (GTDB taxonomy): Bacteria > Planctomycetota > Planctomycetia > Pirellulales > Thermoguttaceae > CAYYNP01. The sequence goes on from CAYYNP010000016.1 coordinate 23,562, forward strand.
GAGCTTCCAGCTTGCGTTTGTCCCGGGAGTTCTATCGGCAAGCAAGATGCTTGCCCCACTTGCCGTCACTCCCCAAAACAGATCAACGCCCCGTCCTGCGCGGCCAGATAGACGCGGCCTTCGGTGGCGGCCATGCCGTCGAACACCGGCGGATGGGTCAGTTCGTATTCGGCCAGCCGGCGGCCGTCGGCGGTCGAAACGGCCCACAATCGGCCGCCCTTCTTGCCCTGCCAGGCGGCCAGGGCGTCTTCGGGGTGCTCCAACTCGAGAGCGCTTTCGCCGACGCCCTTGGTCTGCGTCAACTCCGGCGGACCGGCGATGAACATCGTCTCGCCAGCCACGACCATCGCCCGGACGTAGAACGGCACTTGCACCGACCATCGCTCCTGACCGGCCGCGGCGGCCGTGGGACGATCCTGGGCGAAGAGCCGGTATTTCTCACCACCCCGCCACTGCCCCGTGTTGCCGCTGGGGTATTTGTCGCGGCCGTAGCCGAAGACGCGCTTCGCGTCGTACGAGAGAATCCTCCCGGAGGGCACCTGGTTGCCGACCTTCCACCAGCCGCTCCAGTGCGAGACGAAGTGGTCGTTGAGCACCCAGTAGCCCCGATGCCACCAAGTGTCGTCTAACAGGCCTACCGGTGAGAAGAGATGCATCCCGGTGCCGGTTTCGTCGCCGGCTATTGGGTCCAACTTCACGTGCCGCATGTAGACGTCGCCGCCGTCGGCCACCAGGATGTCGCTCAGCGCGCCGCGAACGTCCTTGCGATCGCCGCCGGCCGGCTGCTGTTGGGTTTCGGGGTCAGGAGTGTACATCGTCGTCTCGTCCATTACGCGCCCGGTCGCCGGATCGAGCCGATAGAGCCGGATGCCGCCGTCGAGATACGAAGACCGGCCGGCGGCCACGACTAGCAGGTCTCGGTCGATCAACACGCTGCCATGCACCGGCCAGACCGATTCGAGTTGTCCGTTGACGAACGTGAGCGATTCTTCCGGTGCGGCACGAAACCGCCAGTCCAATGTGCCGTCGTCGGCCCGCAGGGCGTAGACCCAGCCGTCGGCCGAGCCGAACAGTGCCGCGCCGCGATAGATCGTGGGCGGTGAATCGACGCGCCCGCCGGCGGTGAAACTCCACTGGATCTCCCCGGACCATTCGTCCAGGGCATAGACCGTGTGTCGATCGATCGACGCCACGAAGACCCTGCCGCCGTTCGCCGTCACACCGGAAAGCCGGCCACCGATGTCGGCACGCCAGGCCGTTTTCAGCGTAGCGGGCACGTTGGCCGGAGTCATCCCGCTGCGGGCGAAATCGTGCCGGTAGACGGGCCACGACGAATCGTCCCTTGCGCCTTCCGAGCCAACCGCCACTAGACTTCGAGCGAACGCCGGACCGCGCTGCAGACGTTTGCCACGCGCGGCGGGCTTGTCCGTCTTCGCCGCGGCGGGGGCCAACGCCCAAAGGCCGGCCAGCTTGGTCTTCATGTTGCAAGCGCACGAGTCGGGCGTAATGTAGAGCAGCCCGTTGGCCGGCATGATCCCGTATTGGCAGGTGCCGCGAATCCAGTGGTTTATCCAGGTGTCGCCGGAAGCGAGGCTCACGTACTGCACCCCCTGGTCGCCTCGCAGCAGAAAGCGGTCGGTCGCCTTGTTGCGATAGCAGCGGGCGTGCATGTATCCGCCGACCGCGGGCACCTGCCGCTTCACCTCGCCGGTGATCGGATCGGCGCCGCTCATCGCTTTGGCCCCGGTCCATACGAGTCCGTCGATTACGAACACGTCCGGCGGAGCGTTGTATCCCGGCCGGGCATTGCCGCTCCAAAGGACCTTGCCGTCTTTGGCGGCGTAGGCCACGATCTGCTTGAAGTCGGCGCAGTAGACGGCCGGACCGTGAGCCACGGTCGTCGGCGATTCCCAGCCCAACTCGTGGCCGGAAAGCGACAACGCCATCTCGGCCCGCCAAAGCTGTTTGCCGGAGCCGATGTCGAGGCAGACGACCTGCCGGTTCGTCTGGTAGAACAGCCGCCCGTCGGCCGCAGCCAAGGAAGGATGCACAAACGGCTCGATCGACTCGCGCCAAAGCAGCTTGCCGGTTGTCGCGTCGGCCGCCACGATCGCCCGCTCGCCCGGGGCCGGCTTCAGGCCGCGGCGGATCTGCGAGTCTTCTTCCTTGGTGGTCTGCGGCCCCGTGTCGATCAACACCAGCAGGAGATCGCCAAGCCGCAGGATCTGTCGGGCATTGTCGGTGGCTTCGCAAGTGGCCAGCGTACGCCCGGTCGCGGCATCGAGGATGCTCACCGGCGCGTCGTGGCCGAGCGTGACGTAGACCCGGCCGTCTTCGGCCACTAGCCGGAAGGAAGTTTCCGCCGGACCGGACCGGAACCGCCGCAACTGATCCACCCACGCGGGAATCTCCCGGGTCCAAAGCACCACGCCGTTGAACGCGTCGCGGGCGACCAACGACCACCGCGACGGGAAACGGACGTCGGCCCGGGGGGTGTCGTCGACGATGTAGAACAGCCGGCCACCGGTGGTCACGCAGCCGCTGAGGCTGGCGAGTTGTTCGTGGGCGCGGGCGAACTTCGGCTTGCCCAGCCACTTCAACCGCTGCGGCAAGTCGACCACCGAGTCGTGGGCCACGGCGTTGTTGTCCGGGCCGTGGAGGAAGTGCGTCCACTCGTCGATCTCCGCCGGCCATGGCTTGACGCGCTTCTGCCATCGACCGTCGCGTTTGAGGTAGGCTACGCCGCCGGGGCAGAGCACCCGCATGATCTCTTCAGGGGAAACTCCTCCGGGATTCTCCGAGATCACAAGATTGGCCAGATCGTCGACGTACGGCAGGCGGTCGCCGGACAGCCGGTCGATGGTCACTTTGCCGTAGATGCCCTTCGACTTGACGTGCTCGCGAGCGGCCGCCACGTTGCGAGAATCGGCGTCGAGCGCGTGGACTAAGGTGCCCTCGGCGGCCCCCAGTGCGGCGGTCAGTTTCCCGTCGCCGCTGCCAAGGTGTACGATCAACCCGTTGCGGACGCCGGTTGCCGTGCGGATCGCTTCGGCCGAATCGGCCCAGCCGATCGAGGGCGAACTTGCCACGAGAAACACGAGAAACACCAAGAGGGACGAATGACGGATGCAAGTCACGTGAGTCTCCTTGCTAAGAGCATCGAGGTGGACGGCCGGCTCGCCGCAGGCAATGCCGCCAGTTGACAGGAGAATGTAACCCGCATGGGCGCCGGCTTCAAGCAAATTCGCTCGACGGCCTTCAGTTCCGCGGGATTCAGAGCGCACGCTCGGAACGCATCGTCTCCCGCCGCAGGGAGCGCTTCTTCCAGTGCGGTGGCCGGGCTCCGGGTTGTTCGGTGGTGGACTTGGCGGCCGGCTTTTCCTTCTCCGGTGCGAGCGTGAGATAGAACGTCGTACCGTCGCCCAATTCCGAATCGAGCCAGATGCGGCCTCCGTGGGCCTCGACGATCTTGCGTACGATCGTCAATCCGGCGCCGGTGCCTTCGTACTGCTGGCGGCCGTGCAGCCGGCGGAAGATGGTGAAGATGTCCTCGAAGTACTTGCGATCGATGCCGATACCGTCGTCGCGGACGTAGATTGTGGGTGGGTCGGTCGACTTGCAGCCGATTTCCACCGCCGGCTGAGCGTTGTCGTTGAACTTCACGGCGTTGGTGATCAGGTTCCCAAGTGCCATGCCGATCAACGTGGCGTCGCCGCTGACGATCGGCAGCCGATCGGCCACGCGGACCGAAGCCCGACGCCGATCGATCACCGGATGGAGCGTTTCGAGCACGTCGTTGACCACCGCGCCGAGGTCGACGCCGGTGTCGGCCGGCCGCACGCCTCCCACACGGCAATAGGTCAGCAGGTCGCCGATCAGCGTCTCCAGCCGCTTGCAGAGATCGACCAGCGTGGTCAGGCGTCGCTGGCCGTCGTCGTCGAATTTGCCGCCGTAGTCTTCCAGCAGGATCTCGCAGTAGCCGGCGATTCCCCGCAGCGGCTCCTTCAAGTCGTGCGAGGCGACGTAGGCGAAATCGTCGAGTTCGCGATTGATCCGGTCGAGTTGTTCGGCCCGGGCTTGTAGTTCGGCCGCCTGTTGTTCGATCCGTGCTCGGGCGGCCTCGACCTCGCGCGCGTGCCGGCGCAATTCGACTTCAGACCGGGTCCGCTCGATGGCATGGCGGATCGTACGGGCCAGCAGCCGCCCGTCGAGGCGGTTCTTGGCGGCGTAGTCCTGGGCACCGCCTTGGATGGCCGCCAGGGCCTGACCGTCATCGTCGTGGGCGGTCAACACGACCACCGGAACGTGGGCCGCGGCGCGGCGGATCTCGGCCAGGGCATCGAGTCCGTCGTCTTCGGGAAGTTGCAGACTGAGCACGACCGCGTCGAACTCGTCGTCTTCGAGCAAGTCCAACGCCGAGCCGAGCCGATCGACCCGCGTGAGCGTGAACAGCCCGCGCCGCACCTCGAGCGCTCCTTGTGTTTCGCTCAGCGCCAGCCAGATCGCCTGGGCGTCGGTCGGGTCGTTTTCGACCAACAGAACCCGGATCTCGTCGAGTCGCGTATCGCCGATTTGCCGTTGCATATGTCCGCCCGGTCGGCCTCGGTGGTTTTGGTCAACACCGGTGAGGAATCGAGACGTCCCCCGTAGCATCTACGCAACTCTAGGTCGGGTTTCTTACAACCCGTAGCCGAATTCGCCAGAATTTGGCGGTTTCGCGCGGCATCGCCGGGGCGTTCTACAACGCGCCAAATTCTGGCGAATTCGGCTACGTCGGGTGTCCACCGTGCATGCAGCCGGGCCCGTTCGGCTCGAACGACTTGTAGCCCAGGATGAACTCCTGGTGGCCTAGCCTTTCCGAGCACGTTGGTTCCCCCCCAGCGGTCTGTGCCACGCGAGCAAAGATCTCGTCGCCAACCTCGACGATGGTCGCATCGCCTTCGAGGATCCGGCCAGCGTTGACGTCCATATCATCGGACAAGGCCCGATAGGTCTCCGGATTGGCACAGACCTTGATCACCGGTGTGACGGCCGCTCCAACGACCGATCCACGGCCGGTGGTGAAGACGACCAAATGGGCCCCGCAAGCCGCGTATTCCGCGGTTTCGACGTTGTCGCAGATGTTGGGGAAGCCGAAACGGACCGGGCCGTCGGGGACGACGTCCATCAGGTGCAGCCCTCCTTGAGGGGGGGTGTCTCCCGGCTTGATAATGCCACGGATGGTGGACTCCCCGCTCTTGCAATAGGCCCCGAGCGACTTCTCCTCAATGGTCGTTAGGCCGCCATCAGCATTGCCTGGGGCGAAACTGCCATGGCCGAGGCAATCGTAGTATCGGGCCGCTTTCTGCACCGAGTCGGCGATGCGGCGTCCCGACGGTTCGTCGATCGCCCGCTGCCGCATCAGTTGCTCGCAGCCGATCAACTCGCCGGTCTCCTCGAAGATCACCGTGGCCCCTTCCGCTACCAAACGGTCGAAGGCTCGGCCCACAGCCGGGTTGGCCGTTACTCCGCTGGTGGCATCTGACCCTCCGCAGATCGTGCCAACGACGAGTTCGTCGATCGACATCTCCACTCTGGGAGTCGATGCAATTCGCTCGCATGCCGATCGGACCCAAGTCCTTCCCTCATCGATACTTCGGACCGTTCCCCCCGACTCTTGGATGACTACCGTCTTGACCGGCCGCCCGGAAGCCTCGATTACTTCGGCCAGCCGCTGACGATCAAACCCCTCGCAACCCAACGACACCAGTAGCACGGCACCGACGTTTGGGTGGGTACACACCCTTCGCATGACACGATCGGCGTAGACATTAGGATAGCAGCCGGGGAAGCCGGCCAAATGTACCGGGCACACTTGCGCCGGGCGGGCAATTTCGCGCGCGACGTGGTGCGCACACTCAACCAAGTAGGCCACCACGACGACGTTGCGGATGCCCTTGCGGCCGTCGTTTCTCAAGAAACCGAGCATGCGGGTACTCCGTCGGTACTTATGGAGTGCTCCAGTCTATCAGAGCGGGCAGAGGAAGCTAGGATTCAGTGACCGAAACTCCGGTTGCACACGTATTGTTGTCGTCGCAGCCCGGTCGCCGACGCCATGCGGCCATGATGCAGCGTCTTTCCTCCCCCGAGAGAACCCCCTCCCCCTCTCGGGGAATAAGCAGGCGTTGCGCAACGGAATTGTAACAAGCGAGGATCTGGGTTTGACAGGTCCCAATGGGATAGGGATCATGGGGGGGGAGGTATTCTTTCCCGCCGAATCTCGGAACAGCGGCGGGAACTTTGCGCGCACGCGGCGCGTCTCTGATTATGAGCCTGCTGTGAACGACGACGCCCAACTGATCGACGAGACCCTGGCAGGTCACTCGGCAGCGTTTGGCCAATTGGTGCGGAAGTACCAGGACCGGTTGTATAACACCGTGGTCCACGTGGCCGGCAACGCCGAGGACGCCAGGGACGTTGTCCAGGATGCCTTTGTTCAGGCCTTCTTAAAGTTGGACACGTTTAGGCGCTCTAGCGCCTTTTATACCTGGTTGTACCGAATCGCCTTCAATGTGGCTGCTAGTCACCGACGGCGCCAACGGCCGACTTTGTCGGTCGAACACGCCCGGGAAACCAGCGGCCTGGAACCGATGGACGACGGTGACGGTCCGATCGAAGCGCTCGAACGGCGCGAACGCCGCCGCCAGGTTCACCAGGCGATCGGAGAACTCAGCGAAGAGCACCGCATGGTGGTCGTGCTGCGGGAGATCGACGGATGCTGTTACGAGACCATCGCCGAGATCCTGGAAGTACCGATCGGCACCGTCCGTAGCCGGCTGCATCGGGCGCGGATGCAGTTGCGGGAAGAGTTGAGAGAAGTCTTGACGGTTGACGAGACACACGAGTCATGAACGACCTGCCGAACAACGAACTGTTCAGTGCCTACCTCGACGGTGAATTGACCGCCGCCGAGCAGGCCAAGGTCGAACGGTTGCTGGCCGGCGATTCGGCCGCCCGGCAATTGATGGACGAGCTGCGCACGCTCAGCACCACGATTCAAGACCTGCCGCAGTACTCCCTCGGCGAAGACCTCAGCGAGAGCGTGTTGCGGATGGCCGAACGGCGGATACTGACCGACGGCGATTCGGCCGGCTCGAAGGCGACGGACGATTACCCCGCACCGCCGCCGTGGCGGCCGAGCTTGCGGCGATTGCTCACGTCGCGGGCGCTGGCGTGGTCGGCGTTGGCGGTTGCCGTAGCGATCATCTTCATGATGAATCCGCCGCCCGGGCGACGCGACGGCGAGCGGGGCGGCAACATCGACGGTTTGGCGATGCATAACGAGGACGGCTCAGAGAAGAACAAGCCAGGAAGCGTCAACTCGCCAACGCGTGGGATAACCGCCGTGGACCCCACGGGAGTCACGCCGGCGGGCAAGTTGGAGGGCGACACGGAGGGCAAAGGGGAGGGAGGGCCGTCTTCCTTCGCCGATGCCGGGACTATGAGCAAGGCCTCTGGCGAAGGCGGATTGGGCTCGTTTGGCGGCACGCAGACCGGGCAGAAACGGCCCGTGCCCGCCCCGACGGCACGCGAACCGTTGCCGAACAACGACCCGATCGTTCCCTTACAGGTGGCCACGGACCTGCCGGCGGCAGACCCGGCCAGCCCCGCCCCTGCGATTGCCACACCGACGGTTCAGCCGCCCGGCATGCCAGCCGCGCCCGCTCCCTCGGGCCCGCGCGCTCCCGGCGAGTCCTCAGCACGCAAGTTCGCTTCAACCGCCGGTGTGAACGGGGCGAATCCCAAAGCCCCAGGCGGCGCGTTACCCGAGGGCGTTCAGAGTGTCGGTATCGGCGGGGGCGCTGGTAAGGGCGCCTCAGGCGGCGGATTTGGGGGCGGTGGTATGGGTGGCATGGGTGGACTGGCCGTTGGGGATCCGCCAGCAGAGGAACAGACGCCGGAAAAGGCTCAGGCCGACGTCGAAGAATCTCTCGTCAAGCAGATCGTCGAAGGCGTTCCGGCCGATCTGATCGGCGACCTGACATTGCCTGCGGCCGGTTACGTTATCGTTCGGCTGGACGTCCATCCGGCGGCTGCCGAGCGACAGACCTTCGCCCAAGCGCTGCTGAAGAACAAAATCGCGTTGGCCTCCGATGCGGCTAAGGGCGACTCGGCGCCCAGCCCTGAGGACATGGAGCAAGGCCGCAGAGGGGGCGTGCAAGACGCGAAACAGGTACGCGGTTCGATCTTGCCCGCCGTGAGACGGAGCGGTCAAAGAGGCGAGTTGGCCGCGTACTACATGGAGGCCACGCCGGAACAGCTTGCCGCCACGATCAGCGACTTTGAACGCGAGCCGACCTTACAGGTCGTTTCCGTCGACATGACGCCGCGTCGCACGCCGCAATTCGCCGCAGGGCAATACGGCTACTTCGACGATAGTTTGCGGCAAAAGTGGCGCGATGTGCCGGGGCAGCAGACGCCCGTTGTGGGTTCCGACGATGACCGGACCGGCAATGACCCGATTGGCGCCCCAGCGGACCGCGCCGTCGCCCATGCGCGGGACGAAAACGGAGACGGCGTCGCCAACGCGGACCGGCCCGGCGCGGCCGGCGAAAAGGCGGGGGCGCCGCACGGCTGGGCCGAGACGCCATCGAGTCGCGCGTGGCCGCTGCCGCTGCCCGGGGGGCAAGCCCGGCAGCAAGAACACGAGCAGAAATACGAATCGGCCCAGGTTGTCCAAGAGAATCGCAAGACGGCCGAAGCGGCAACGCAAGAGGAGACCCGAGACCGTCTGGCGGTGACGGGCACCGTTGCCGGGGAACCGCCAGCCGAAGAGCCCGGCGACATCCCGGATTCAAGATCATCGGTTGCAAGAGACAGTGCTCCCGCTGGGTTGGAGAGCGGACTCACACAGCCCACAAAACCGTCATCCGGGCCACCTATCTCCACGACCGTGCCCGAGAAGGCCGAACCGTTGCTCGAGGCCGATCCCATTGAGACGGACGGCACGGCCCGAATGGCGGAGCCGCCCGAAGCGCCGTCGACTCCGGTTCCACCGGCAAACAACGTCGCCGGCAACCGACTTCTTCATCAGGCTCTGCCCGGTGCAGATCAAACCGGTGCAGATCAAACCGGCGCAGATCAAACCGGCGCAGATCAAACCGGCGCAGATCGAGAGCCCGCTGCCGACGCCGGAGGCGGGAGCACGGCGAGTGCTGCAAGTCGTAGCGGCTCGAATCTGCCCGCCGATCCTGCGGCTCTGCGGGACGAAACGGCGCGAGAACGGGTGCCGTCGCAGCCAAAGGCCGTAATGGCGCCCGAGTCTGCCGAGGGGCCGGAACCTCCGACCCCTGAGCCCGTTGCCGATCCCCCGCCACCACCGGCACTGACGGCTCCGCCGGCCGCGTTGCCGGGGCCAGGACAGCCGTCGTACGGTCCCCAATCCCCGCCGGAAGAGACAGAGTCTCCGCCTTTAATGCCCCCGGTGACGCCGCCGCCTGTGACGCGCGCGCCTCCTGCGCGGGGAGACGACACGGCCGACGAGTACAACCGGACCGCTGAGTTCGAGGATAAGGCTCAGCAGCCTGGGGGCGGCCCGGCGCTGCCGCCGTCTCCGGTAGTGGAAGGAGAAACGTCGCCGCCCGGACACGCCCGGCCCGACGGTCCTGCGCTGCCCGACCGGCAGTACGCGCCACGTGGCCCCTCCGCCGCTCGCGCGAACACCAGCCGAGAATCATCGCGAGAAGGCAAGGTCCGGGTATTCTTTGTCCTGCGATTCGTCCCTGAACCTGTCGTGGCAGAGACGAGCGTGGCCCGGCCGGCACGCGAAGGGACCGCCGAGACGGGGCCGGCGCAAGTGGGGCCGGCTGCCGAGCCCCCGCCGGTCGACGCTGTTGCCCCGCCCGAGTCGCGCTAAACCGGTGGCCGGCGTTGCGCAGTCGACACGTTTTCCCCACGGTGCGGCATCGACGGCTTGCTTTCTGTGCGTCCGCAGAAGTGCGTCTTGTGCGGTATTTCTCGGGCGATTCTGTCTCTTCGCAGATCACCGATCGGCTCGGCGGCTAGATCGGCGGGTGCGGTCCGTGGTAAGATCATCTGCTCACGTCCCACGCCGGTTTCCCCCCGGTAGGGCATGGAATGGGCCCACGTGTGCCCCGGCAGCGTGGCACTTCAATACGACCGGCAAGGATTTCGTAGATGGATGAACCTCCCGAAGCCGACACGACCCTCGAAACCTCCCCGGCCGATGCGTCTGCCGCCGACAGCCCGACGGCCGATAGCCCGGCAATCGAAAAGACCTCGGCCGAATATCTCGGCCGCTGGAATCGCCTGGTCAGCACGACCAACTGGGAAAAAGGGCGGATCATCTGTCAGTGGCGCGAGGCCCTGGTGGAGTCCGACGCCGTTTCCAGTAGCTACACCGACGAGGCGTGGAGCCGGCGGGTGGGGAACGTCTCGCCGCAACACACCGGCCGGCTGCGGCGGGTTCATCAGCGGTTTGCCGAGACGTACGAAAACTACGCCGGGCTCTTCTGGAGCCACTTCCAGGCGGCGTTGGACTGGAACGACGCCGAGATGTATCTCGAAGGAGCCGTGCAGAACGGCTGGTCGGTGGCCACGATGCGGGGGCAGCGATGGGAAGCGATGGGGGCTCCGGACGACTTGAAGCCACGCCCCGAAGACGTCGTCACGGCCGAACTGGACGAAGACGTCCGTCCGGCCGACGAAGAGACCTTTTCGGCCGACGGCCAGACGCCACCGCCGAGCATTTCCGAATCGGTCGGAGAAGTACGCGATTCCGATGCGACACCGGACGACTCGGGGGAGCTTCCGCCATTCGACGTCGGTCCTGGCGCGTCGTCGCAAGACGGCCTCCCGTCGGATACCCCGGCGGTCGACCCGGTACGGCCGTTCGAGGACCTGCCTCCGTTGCCGCCGGACTTGAACGAGGCCTTCGAGGCGTTCAAGCTGGCCGTGCTCGGCCACAAGCTTTCCAACTGGCAAGACGTTTCGGAGTCCGACGTGCTCAGTGCCGTGGAAGCCCTGCGGCAACTCGTGCTGGCGCCGCCGGGCGATTGACCGATCAGGACTTCGCCGCGTAGAGTTCGGCGTATTCGAGTACCCAGAGGTCGATCATCTCGGTAAACGAAGTGAGGTCGACCTCCGTGAGCCGTTGGAAATGCGAACGGTTGAAGAGTTCCTTGTTGCGGATCGTGGCCTTGGCGGCCAGGTCGAGCACGTGATAGGAAGAGGCCGGACGGATCACCATTTCCAGTCGGCTGAAAAAGTTGGTGCGTGAACGCGAGCGGACTGCGATATCGTCGCGGCTGATACCTGCCCCCCAGCCGGCCTCGCCCACGATGGTCTGGAAACGGAAGCCGGGGAAATGGTCGGCCAACTTCCGCAGGCAATTCTCAATCACCTCGGAGAGTTCCAGCCGATACCGGCGATGCAACTGGGCAAGCTCCTTCTCGGTGATTGCCTTCTCGGCGCTGGCGCGTGCCCGGGCATTGCTGGCCCGCTGACCGCGTTCGATCGCCTTTTCGAGTCGTTTCTGGAAGTCCGTCATGTATCGATCGTGCGGCCGTTGCGGCCACTACCATGGCAAGGCTAGGCTGGCGTGTCGGTGGAGCTGTCTGCCGCGGGCGGCGATTCTTCGGTGGGCGGCGTCTCGTTGGTGGCGTCGACCGGATTCTCGGCCACGTCGGGCGATGCGCCTGCGGTGTTGTCGGTTTCGTCCGGCGTGTCAGAGACAATATGCTGCGTAACCACCGGCGCCGGCGGAACGATCGCGACGCTGGAGGGCATGCCGGAAACGGGGCTCTCCGGCGCGGCGTCCGTCGGCACAGCCGTGTCCGTCTGCGGAGTCGTGTCTGGCTGTGCAGCGGCATCTGGCTGTGGAGCAGCGTCCGTGGGTGGGGTTTTGTCGGAGGGTGCCGGTGCGTCGGGTGCCGGTGCGTCGGGTGCCGGTGCGTCGGGTGCCGGCGCGTCGGGTGCCGGTGCGTCGGGTGCCGGTGCGTCGGGTGGCGGTGCGTCGGGTGCCGCATCCTGCGGCTGCTTCTTCGGCTTTGGCGGCTTCTTCGCGGGCGGTTTGGATTCCTCTTCCTGGTGATCGAAGAACTGTGCCAGATCGCCGAACGTCCGCATCGGTTCTTTGCCGGTCTTCATGCCGTCGGTGATCGGCACGATCGGCTTCGGCGGGGGTTTGGGACGATACGGCGGCCGCGGCTTTGCGGGACCTCGTCCTCTGCCGGGCCCTCGGCCCTGGCCTCGGCGACCGCCTTTGTCGCGGCCCTTGCCGCGCGGCGGCCGACCGCCCTTGTCGCCGCCCTGGCCTCCGCCACCGCCGCGCTGCGCGCCGCGGGATCTTGGGGGCCGCTCGCCGCGGGGCTGGCCTTCGCCTTCGGCCGTCTGCTGCGAATCCGACTCCTCGCCTCGGCGCGGCCGCCGCGGGCGCTGCGTGCCGGGCTCGATCATCGTCAGCGACACCCGCCGCCGTTCTTTGTCGACTTCGATCACCCAGACCTTGACGATATCGCCCACGGCTACGACTTCGTGCGGGTCGCGGACGAAGCGGTCGGCCAGTTGGCTCACGTGGACCAGGCCGCTGTCGTGCATGCCAATGTCGACGAACGCCCCGAAGTCGACCACGTTCAGCACCGTGCCGGTCAACTCCATCCCGGCCGAAAGGTCATCGAGTTTCAGCACCTGGTGCTTGAAGACCGGCGGAGGAAGGTCCTCGCGGGGGTCGCGTCCCGGGCGGGTAAGCTGGGCCAGGATGTCCTTCAACGTCAGCGTGCCCACCTCCATCTCTGTGGACATCGCTTCGACGTCGACTTTAGCTAACGCGTCGCTCAGCGCGGCCACCTTCTCTTTCTGCCGCAGATCCTCCGGTTGGCAACGTAGATTCGACAGCACACGGGCGGCGGCCGTGTAGCTTTCCGGATGGATCCAGGTGCCGTCTAGCGGCTGGTCGCCGCCGGTGATCTTCAAGAACCCGGCGGCCTGGACGAACGTCGTCTCGCCCAAACCGGCCACTTCCATCAATTGCTGGCGATTGCGGAAGGGGCCGTTTTGCAGCCGATGCTCGTAGACCCGCCGAGCGGTCAACTGATTGAGCCCGGAAACGTATCGCAACAGGGCCGAACTGGCCGTGTTGACGTCGACGCCCACGCGATTGACGCACGACTCGACGACGCCGTCGAGCGATTCGCGCAGGTGCTTGGCCTTGACGTCGTGCTGGTACTGTCCCACGCCGATGTTGGCCGCGTCGATCTTGACCAGTTCGCTCAGCGGGTCCTGCAGCCGCCGGCCGATCGAGATCGCGCCGCGGAGCGTGGCGTCGTATTCCGGAAATTCCTCCCGGCCGATGCGGCTGGTCGAGTAGACGCTCGCGCCCGCCTCGTTGACGATCACGTAGGCGACGTTCGACTCCTTCAACTCGCCGGAGATCAACTCGGCGAAGAATTTTTCCGACTCCCGGCAGGCCGTGCCGTTGCCGATGGCCACCACCGTGAGTTGAAGACGGCCAATCAGGTCGATCACCGTCTGCCTCGCCTGCTGACGGCGTTCCGGCCGCCCGACCAGGTGAATCACGGCGTGGTCCAGTACGTTGCCGAACTGATCCAGCGCTGCCAGCTTGCAGCCGCTCTTGAAGCCGGGGTCGACGGCCAACACGCGCCGATCGTGTACCGGCGGCTGCAACAGCAGATTGCGCAGGTTCTGGGCAAAGACGGTCACCGCGTGGGTCTCCGCCCGATCGGTCAACTCGCGCCGAGCTTCCCGTTCCAGGGCCGGCAGGATCAAGCGGTTCAGCGCGTCGCGGGCACAGCCGCGGAGGTAATCGCCGTGCGGATGGTCTTCGGGCACGAGCAACTCATCCATCGCCCGGTGCATCGCCTCCACGTCGCACGTGACCTTGATCCGCAACACCTTGGTGCGTTCGCCCCGATTGATCCGCAACACGCGATGCGGCGGGATCTTCTTGATCTCCTCGCTGTAATCGAAGAACTCGTGAAAATCCTTGATCTTCTTCTCTTCCGCCCGCTTCTTCTTCAACTCCTTGCGAGTCAGCCGCTCCTGCTTGCGCTTTTCGGCGCCGCGGCGTGCGACCGGTTTTGGCGCGGCAGGTGCCGGGGCGTCCGGCTTCTTGGCTTCCTGCGGCTGTTCCGGAGGTGGAGCCGCCGCGGAGGCCGGGGCGGGTTCGTCCGTCGAGGCGGGCGGGGCGGCATCGGTGGCGGGTGGGGCGGCTTGCTCGGATGCAGAAGTTGTCACCGAGGCAGTGGCCGCATCGGAAGGCGCTGTATCGGAGGGCTTTTCCGATGACGTGCCAGAATCGCCGGGCGCGTTGTTGGCGTCGACGGCCGTGGCGTCGGTGCCGTCGGCCGGATTCTCCTCCGGCTTCGATTCCGCCGCGGGCGATGCACTCGTGTCCTCGGCCGCCTCGGCTGGTGGATTGGGGGTGTCCGAGGGCGTCTCGTCCGGCTTCTGGTCGCCGGGTTCTTGGCCGCCGGGTTCTTGGTCGCCGGGTTCTTGGTCGCCGGGTTCTTGGCCGCCGGGTTCTTGGCCGCCGGGGTTGCCGTTCGCCGCTGCGTCGGTTGGTTTGTCCGGGGCACTCTCGCCGGGCTGTTGTGCTTCGGGCTGCGACGTTTCAGGGCGCGACGTTTCAGGTTGCGGTGTCTCGGATTGCGGTGTTTCGGATTGCGGCTTGTCGGCTGCCGCCTGTGTGCCATCCTCCGATGACGCGCTCGGGCCGCCGGGGGAATTCTCGGGCTTGGCCGGCTTGGCATCCGGCGCAGCGCCGGGAGCGGGAGCGTTCGATGTCGGCTTGGCCGGCGGGTCTCCGCCGATCCTCGTGCTCACCAACTTTCCCGTGCGTTGCAGGATCTCACGAAGCCGTTGGCGGACTTCTGCGTTCTCGCTGATGCGTTCGGTGAGGATGTGGCCGGCGCCCAGCAAGGCGTCGGCGGCCGTGGGGACGTCGCGGTCCGGGTTGGCGTAGTCGGCGGCTCGGGCGTCAAGATCGGCGCAAAGCGGATTGGCGTCGAGGATCTCGGTGGCCAATTCCTCCAGGCCGCGCGACCTCGCAACCGTGGCCAATGTCTGCTTCTTCGGCTTATACGGCAGATAGAGATCTTCCAGCCGTTTGGCCGTGCCGGCCGAGCGGATCTGTTTGGCGAGCTGCTCGGTCAGCTTGTCTTGGGCCTCGATCGAGCGGAGGATCGTCTGCTTGCGATCGGCCAACAGCCGCATTTTCGCCAGCCGGCCTTGGATCTGCCGTATCTGCTCCTCGTCGAGCCCTCCGGTCTGGTCCTTGCGGTATCGGGTGATGAAGGGAACCGTGTTCCCATCGTCGAGCAACTCGACGACCGCTTGGACTTGGCGCAGAGAGACGCTCAGACCACGAGCCACGTGTCGCAAGTCAATCGTTACCGTAGTGGCCATAACTTACCTAGGCTATTCATCGGACCCGCATTGTGGGCAACATCGATTCGTCATGCACGAACGCGCCAACACAACATTCGGGAAAAAGCCGCATTTTCCATCAAAAGGATCAAACCCGCAAGACGCCCACGGCCGATACAGAAAGAAGCAGACAGGGAGGGCACATCGAATTGCGCGCCGCCGAGCCCAAAATATCCTCACGGGGAGGAGTCAACGGAGCCGGTGGCGGACAAGGAGGCCCTCGATGGGTCCAGGAGTCGCTCCCATGAATTCAGCCAATCTTCGCATCTATTACGGCCCGGAAGGCAGCGGAAGCTCGGTCGAAGTCGCCGAAGAGCACGATCGGCACCAGGTAACGGTCCCGCTGATGGACGTCTTGCCGCTATTGGCCGACGCGGTTCGGTCGGAGCGAACCTGGCTGCGAGATTTTGAGGACGATGAAGTCACGATCTCGATGGATCTCTACGAAGTCCTCCTAGCCTACCAGCATTATCGCCGCCCATCGGCGTAGGTCTTCTAGGCGGGCCTTTTCTGGACGGTTCCTTTCTGGACGGACCTTCTGGCTGCGGCAGAACGTCTCCCGCGCGCCGGATGGTGAGCCCGTGGCTTCGATAGCCACGCGTTAGGGCGACCTCGGCTCTGCGCACGGCCGGTCATTTCGGGCGCGAGATCTTCGGTCTCTCTGCCGACTCCCCCAGCAACGTCTCTGACTCCCCAGCCCTCGCCTCGGCGGGTCTCTGCACAGCGTGGCAAATCCAGGGCGCGCGATTACGCGTTTTAGGGAACTATACTCGCGATAGACTCGTCCTATCTTGCAGGAGGTCCCATACGATGAAATATCCCGTGAATCTGCGTCTTGTGGTTACGTGTTTGGCACTGGCCACGGTTTGGCTGCCCTGTCTTGCGCTCGGCCAAGACACCTCGTCGGCCGAGGCTGAATTGGCCGAGGCCCAGGCGGAAAACGCCAAAATGGCCGTCAAAGTGGCCGAATTGGAGGCTGCGCTGGCCCAAAAGGCGGCCATGGTGAACGAGCACCAGGCCATGACGGAACTGAACAAGAAAATGCTGGCGGTCCTTCAGCAGGAATCGCAGCAACTCCGCCAGCAGATGGCGGCACTCCAAGACGAACGCGACAACAGCCAGAAGTCGGTGGTCGACCTGACCGACCAACTGCAAAAGGCGTTTGCCGAGCTAAAGCGGCTGAAGGAAGAGAACGCGCGATTGGCGGCCGTCGTGCCAGCTCCTCCAAACGGCGTGTCTCCGCCCCCTAAGGTCGAGGGTTTAGTGCTTGGGGTCGCGTCCGGCGGCTTGGTCGAAATCTCGATCGGTACTGATGACGGACTGAAGGCCGGACACCGTCTGACCGTCTTCCGTGAGGCCGCAGGCAAGCAGACCCAGCTCGGGCTGATCGACGTGCTACAGGCGAGCAAAGACAAGGCCATCTGCCGGGTTGACACGAAATCTGCCCAGGCCGAGATCGCCAAAGGCGATCGCGTCACCACCGGCAATCTGGCGGCTCCGCCGGTGGCAGTTGCCCCGGGAGCCCCCCCGCTCTTAGTGGGGGGCGAAGTGGTTGCGGTAGGCGAGAACGGTGAGATCGTGGTTTCTTTTGGTGCCAGCGACGGTGTGGCCATCGGCCATCGGCTCGAGGTGTATCGCCTGCAGGGCGCTGAGGGCATCTACGTTGCCCAGGTCGAGGTAGTGCGGCCTGCCGCCAAAACGTCGGTCTGCAAGGCGGTGCAAACGATGGGGTCGATCCGCAAGGGGGATCGGGTGACCTCGAAGCTCTGAGTCCGGTCAATCTGAGGCCGATAAGCTGGAGCTTGGGCAAACTGGGCTGGTTCGCAGAAAAGCCCTGGAATTATTCCGCAATTGGCGAGAACCCTCAGAAGTCGGCCCGCGTAGGACTTTACGCGGGCCTGCGCGTGTCGTAAGGGCGACAGCGACCGGGGAGGCCGCCATGAACGACCAGAATCCTGATGCCGTGAGGATCTACCTCGCCGAGATGGGCGATATCCCCCTGCTTTCCCCGCAGGAGGAGATCGACGCCGCCCATTGCGTCGAGCGGAGCCGATCTCGCTTCCGACGCTGCGTCCTGGCCAACGATTACATTCTGCAAACCGTGGCCGACCTGCTGGTGCAAGTTCTCGAGGGCAAAGTTCGCCCCGATCGAACGGTCGACGTCTCGATGGGTGATCTGGACGCAAAACGGGCGGTGCTGGCACGCCTGAAGCCGAATCTTCGCACGCTGGAACATCTCATCCAGCGCAACCAGGAAGATTTTGCCGCGGCCGTCGGCCGAGATCGGCCGATGGAAGAGCGCCGCGCCGCTTGGCGGCGGCTAGCCGTTCGCCGTGCCAAGGCCGTGCGGCTGATCGAGGAGTCGCCGATCCGCGGCGATCAGTTGCAGCAGATCCTCGATAGCCTCCGGCGGATCTCCCGACAGATGGAAGAACTGGCCGAGAAGCTGGCCGAACTGCGCGGCCGATGCCGGACGGATGCCGCCGTGGTCAAGCTGCGCCGGGAATTGCACCGCATGATGCGGATCACGCTGGAAAGCCCCGCGACACTTCGCCGCCGCTTGGCAAAGATCGCTCGACTGCACAAAGAGCACCAGACCGCCCGGCGGCGTCTCTCGTCGGGCAACCTGCGGCTGGTCGTGGCGATTGCGAAGCGCTACCGCAATCAGGGCATCAGCTTCCTGGACCTGATACAGGAGGGCAATACCGGACTCCTGCGGGCGGTCGACAAGTTTGAGCCGGCCCGCGGGTTCAAGTTCTCCACCTACGCTACCTGGTGGATTCGCCAGGCGATTACCCGCGCGCTGACCGACCAAAGCCGTACGATCCGAGTGCCGGCCCACATGCTCGATACCATGGGCCAAATCGACTCGATCACCGAAGAAGTGGTGCAAGACATCGGCGCGCAACCGACGCTCGAGGAGACGGTCGAAGCGACCGGATTGCCGGCGGCGAAGATCGACTGCGGGATCAAGATGAGCCGTCAACCCCAGTCGTTGGATCAACCGGTCGACGACGAAAACGAAGCCCAATTGCGGGACCTGCTGGAGATCGAATACGAAGAGGATCCCTCGCAGAAGCTCAATCACAATGCCTTGCGCGAGCGGATCGACGACTTGCTCGAAGGCCTCGACTACCGCGAACGGGAGATCATCCGGCTGCGCTACGGTCTGGCCGACAATCAGATCTACACGCTCAAAGAGATCGGCAAGATCCTCTCGGTCACGCGCGAGCGCGTCCGCCAGATCGAAATGGAAGCCCTGCGCAAACTCCAGCAGCCCTCGCGGATGCGGAAACTCGTCGGCTTTCTAGAACGCCCGGTGACGTTGCCGATGAGCGACTACGAGTTGGTGCCGGTGCCGCCGATGGCGGCGGTGGCCACAGGGTAGGGGCGGAACGGCAGTGCGGTGTCGCCGCTGGTCATCGGCTATTGTTGGATCTGCTCCCAGGGGATGCCACATTTCACTCGGGCATCTTCCATGCATTCCGCAAAGCGCGGAATGCTATCGATGGAGTTCACCGTAAAGCGGAACTGTTTGCCGTCTCTACGATGCACCACGAAGCTGCGGTCGGTGTTCTTGATCGACGCGCCTGGAATCTTCAGCACTTTCATCTGCTCCTCGGTGAAGACCTCGTCGATCTTCTCGATCTCCGTCCAGGGGCAGGTCTCATCCAAGCCACGGTAGAAGTACGAGAAACCGTGTTCGTACACGCTGACACGATGGAAGGCGAGACGTTTCATCCATAACAACAGGGCGAGTCCGCCCAGCGGAGCGCCGCCGCCGATGAGGCCCAGTATTGCGTATCTTGCGATCTGGTCGCCCGTGTCGAGCCGTCTGGGATAGTCGCGCCGCACTTCGAAGACTACGAAGGCGACGCCACCGACGACCAGGGCGACCCCGAGGATCGTCCCTGCGACGAGGTTGGCCTTCTTCGGCCGGAATGACCGGCGGATAGCACCAAGCGCACTCGCATCATGGGTCATCGGCGTCTCCCCTCAGAGTCTCGGGATGAGATCGACACCCCCGACGGTAGCATTCCCGTGAATCGCTGACAAGGTCCAGGCGGTGGATAGTCCCATCGTTGCGGTGGCGACACGGGCCTCCGTCGAGAACGGGATTTCTTCACACGGCGAAAGCCACGCCCCAGACACGCGTGACAACCGTTGCATCCCGCATAGCTTCTCCAGCCCATCGCGGCGACGTAATCCTTAATGCTTCCGCCGTCTGCGTCGAAGCTATATATTGGTAGATTCTACCAAGCCCTCGCTGGTTGCCCGTGGTCCGCCAAACGCGTATCCTCGAACCCCCAGCGATCTCCCGACGCCAGCAGCTTAACGTGCCCAGGAGCGTAACGTGAGCATCCGCAACCTCGACAAGATCTTCAATCCCCGGCGCGTAGCCGTGATCGGGGCCAGCGACGCACCAACCAGCGTGGGCTATACGGTCCTGAGAAACCTGGTGGGTTCCGGCTTTCCCGGCGTCGTCTATCCGGTCAATCCGAAACGCGAGTCGGTCCAGGGAATCCACGCCTATCAAGACATCCCCAGCCTGCCGAACCCCCCCGATCTGGCCGTCATCTGCACGCCGGCTCAGACGGTCCCGGGCATCGTGCGGGCATGTGGCGAGATCGGCACCCGCGGCATCGTGGTTATCTCGGCCGGGTTTCGAGAGATTGGCGCTGAAGGTCGGGAACTCGAGCGGCAGGTGCTCGATGAGAAAAAGAACTTCGAGGGCATGCGGATCCTAGGCCCCAACTGTCTGGGCATCATCGTGCCGGGAATCAGCCTCAACGCCAGCTTCGCCACGGCCACGCCCGAACCGGGACACATCGGCTTCATCTCCCAGTCGGGGGCGCTCTGCACGTCGGTGTTGGACTGGGCCATCGACGAGGGCATCGGTTTCTCGTACTTCGTTTCGGTGGGCAACATGCTCGACGTGAGCATGGGCGATCTGATCGACTACTTCGGCTCGGCCACAGAAACGCAATCGATCATCCTCTACATCGAGTCGATCAGCGAATCGCGCGAGTTCATGTCGGCGGCCCGGGCGTTTGCGCGGACCAAGCCGATCGTGGCCTACAAGGCGGGCCGGTTCACCGAATCGGCCGCGGCGGCCGCTTCACACACCGGAGCCATGGCGGGCGTCGACGCGGTTTACGAGGCCGCCTTTCAACGGGCGGGCATCGAGCGGATCTTCCAGATCGAAGACATGTTCGACTGTGCCGAGTTGCTCGCCAGGCAGAAGCCGCCTAAGGGCGACCGTTTGGCCATCGTCACCAACGCCGGTGGTCCGGGCGTGATGACTACCGACGCCCTGATTGCCAATGACGGAAAGCTGGCCGTGCTCAGCGACGACACGATCAAGCAACTCAACAAAGCCCTGCCGCCGTTCTGGTCGCACGGCAACCCGGTCGACGTACTCGGCGACGCCCCGCCGAAGCGTTTCGCCGAGCCGCTGAAGATCGTGTTGAAGGACAAGAACGTCGACGCCGTGTTGGTGATTCTCACGCCGCAAGCGATGACCGATCCGACCGCCACGGCCAAGGCGGTCGCCCAGGTCGCTGCCAAGTCGCGCAAACCGATTCTCACGGCCTGGATGGGTGGACACGTAGTCAGCCGCGGGATGCAGGTGCTCGGCGAAGCGGGCATCCCGACCTACAACACGCCGTCGAAGGCGGTCCGGGCGTTCATGCATCTGGTCTCCTATGCCCGGAACCTGGAGGTGCTGCACATCACGCCCCGCAACATCCCGCTGGGATTCACCATGGATCGCCAGCGGATGCGGGGGCTACTGGACACGATTTTGACCGAAGGTAACGACGTGCTTTCGGAAAACGTCACCAAGGCCTTCCTGGAGGCCTACGAGATTCCGGTCACCAAGCCGCGGGCCGCGCGCACGGCCGACGAGGCGGTGGAGGTGGCCCGGCGGATCGGCTACCCCGTGGTTATGAAGATCCACTCGCCGCAGATCACTCACAAGACCGACGTCGACGGTGTGGAGTTGGACCTGGCCAACGACGAGGCGGTTCACAAGACGTTCGAGAAGATGGTCAGCCGGGCCACGGAAATCAAGCCGGATGCCGAGATCCTTGGCGTGACCGTGCAGAAGATGGTCTCGCTGCCGAACAGCTTCGAGTTGATTCTGGGCACGAAGAAGGACCCCGTCTTCGGCAGCGTGATCCTGGTGGGGATGGGCGGGACGGCGGCCGAACTGTTTCAGGATCGTGCGCTGGGACTGCCGCCGCTAAACGAATCGCTTACCCGGAAGATGCTCGAATCGCTCAAGTCTTGGCCCCTGCTGCAAGGCTATCGCGGCAAGCCGGGAGTGAACATCGACCGGCTGATCGAGATGATCATGCGGTTTTCCTATTTGGTGGCGGACTATCCCGAGATCAAGGAACTCGACATCAACCCGCTGCTGATCACGCCCCACGACGCCATCGCCTTGGACGCCCGGCTGGTCGTCGACCGCGATCTGGTCAGCCACGGGGTCCGCCCGTATGCCCATCTGGCGATTCGACCCTATCCGGAGGAATTCGTCGCGGAGCGGAAGATGAAGGACGACATGCCCGTGATCCTGCGTCCGATCAAGCCGGAAGACGAACCGCTGTGGCACGATCTGGTCGCCAACTGCTCGACCGAGACGATCCGTTTCCGCTTTCAGTACCTGTTCAAGCAAACCACGCACGAGATGGCCACGCGCTACTGCTTCATCGACTACGATCGCGAAATGGCGATCGTTGCCGAAGTGGAGGAGGAAGGCCAGCGGAAGCTGATCGGCGTCGGCCGGCTGGTGGCCGACATGGAGCACGACGCGGCCGAATACGCGGTGATCGTCGCCGATCAGTCGCAAGGCCGCGGACTGGGCGGCGTGTTGACCGACTACAGCCTGGAGATCGCCAAGAAGTGGCACGTTAAGCGGATCGTGGCCGAGACCGGTAGCGACAACGCCCGCGCGCTGGCCCTCTTCCGCAATCGCGGCTTCGAGTTGGACGCACAGCAAGAAGAAGGCGTGGTGCTGGCCTCCAAGGTGTTGGAGTGATTCGCGGGGGTAAGATCTGACGCGGCGGTCGGCGCGATGCAACCGCCTCATCCGGCCGGGCAAATCGGCCCATCCGACCGTGCGGGCATTCGCCGTTTCCGCTTAGAAAAAATCGCCGTGGAAGAACACCAGCACGGCTGCAACGGCGCGTTTGCTGCCGTGGCTGCCGCAGCAGTTCGAGGCGGAGCCCCACGAGGAGCCTCCCTTGCGGATGGTTCCACCCGACTCGACTTTTCCGATCGAACTTCCCGACTTGCGTAACGTGCCGTTGACCTCGATCTTGCCGACCGAGCTACCGCCCTTACGGATGGTGCCGTCGGACTCCACCTTGCCGACCGCACTGCCCGACTTGCGGACGGTGCCGTCGGTCTCGAACTTGCCGACCGAACTGCCGCCAATGCGGATCGTGCCGTCGTCGTCAATCGTGGCCCAACTGGAACCACCTTGGCGGATCTCGATGTCGGCGCGTGCCGCCGCCGCGTGTACCAGCAACAGAACGGCCGCCGTGTGAATGAGCAACTTCATGCGGTGATCCCCTTCCTGGTCCGGTGAGAAATTGGGCGACGGTCGAGCCCGCCGCTGTTGCTTTGAGAGAATTGCCAATCGGCGAGCCATTCTCCGGCCGCCCTCAGGGCTGCCAACGAAGCATAGCATGCGACCGTTGAGGCACGGCGGAGGAAACCCCACACCAGAACGACTTCGACCGCCACCGACCGGTGTCCATTAGACCTGCATATTGTACGAAACGGACCGATCCGACACGGGCCGGCTGTTGGAGTGGGCTGAGAGTGGGGGTAAACGGGGCGAGGCTCGGAGGGCTTGTCGCCGGGCCATCTTCATCGTACCTTTGAAGACATGCAAACGCTCTCCGGCAGTCTGATTGGCGAGATCGGCCGGCAGAAAGTGCCAAACTTGCGATGCAGCAGCCGATTCCCGGGACCTGCGCCGGTCGCCCCCTCCGAACACGCCTCCGCCAAACGACAGATGTCGTTGAATTGCCGGCGTCGGCAGTGTGTCACCGACGCGGTTCGGCGGTTTGCAGGATTCCACTCAACAACTCCTCCAGGCGGGCTACAGCCTCACCCATCTCCGTGAGATAGCGGTCTATCAAACGCACTGTCGCCGCCTCGCGAAGCGTGCCCGTTTCCTTCGATCTCGTCGAATTGACAACGTTCACCAGCGCATCGCGGTGACCCTTCAATTCAGCTATCGTCTCCAGTACGTCCTTCAGTTGCCTCTTGGCCAAACCTCGGCCGAAATGATGAGATGGCAACTGGGCAGTCGCCTGCGGCTCGCTCAGCGCGTTGTTGGTCCCACGCCGATCCGGACGAGTGATGCCATCGCGTCGACGTGCTATTCGCATCAGCGAGGCAGATGAGATCTCGGTGCCGATATGATTGGCTTGCTCGACATACTCCTCGAAATCCTCATCTGGCACGGAAGCCTCACGTTGCCAGCGTTTGGATTGATTCTGCGTGATGCCGAGGTCGTGCAGCTTCAAACGGTCACGATGAACGTTTGATTTTCGGTCGCCACCGCGGAGCTTAAGCGAGGCCAGCAGTTCGCCAGCCTTTCGTTCCGCCCGCAGTTTCAACTCGGCAGCCCGATTCTGCACTTGGATCCCCAGACGGGCATTCCTTGCATAGGCCCGCACGGCTTCCGCTTTGTTTCGAAGGGACTTGATTTCCTCGAATGACTCCGCTTCCGCCAGTCGACGGCAAATGTCCTGGAGAATCCGGTGTCTTGATTCAGGGCGCACCTGAAACGCATCGTCAGTCGGCTGTGTGTCGGACCTCATTCGATAACACGCCTCACATCCGCAAGCTGGCTGAACGGTCCGTTTTGCCGGTTATGCCGTTACCATAGGGCTCGTATCCTCTTCAGGCTCCAGGGGCACCCCAACGTAGTGATGCCACAGACTTGGGGCAAAGCCACGATGGCTTGGAGACACGCAATCCTGAACTCCGTCGAGGCGCTGGAGGCCTGACTTGAGGTGGCGGCGAGCTATTTCCCCAATAGTTGAATTGCGATTTCGGGCAAGAACCGGGCGCTCCTTCTCGCAGGAGGCGTAAGAAACAGCTCGGAAGACGGGGCCCCGCTGACTTGGGGCCACGGACCTTCCGCCCGTGCCCTCCCCGCCGCATTGACGAGGCATCAGGAAACGTCAAGGGGCGTTTGACACGGCGCTAGGACTAGGCGCACGGGTCTCTAACTGCTAGGAGTCTCAAAGTTCCTCGCGTGGATGGGTTCCGGGCAGGTTGGGGTTTCGCAGGACGATCTGCTTGTGACTAACTTCGTATGCACGATATTCCCCGGAGACGATTGGGATTCCAGTGGTCTTTCTGGCCATCGGAACCGGGCACGTTCTTTCTCTATACACCGACGGGTGGGCGTCGACTGTTCTAGACCACGGACCAGCAATTGCGAAAGGCGAGTGCCATGAGTACGAATGTCGCCAGTACGGTGAATGCAGTGCATGGGAAGGTGACTGTCGCGGGGAGAGGTGTTCGCGATCTTCTTGTGACCGTGTACGACGTTGATCCCGGCACCCAACCCGAAGAGGACCTTGGCTCGAGCAACGTTGTCCCGGGTGCCAATACTTGGCAAGGATTCCAAGGAGACCGCCTCGGCTCGGCACTGACGGACCAGAACGGGACATTCGAATTGACCTATGAGGATCGAGACTTTCAGGTACGCAACAAGGAGGAGAAACGTCCGGATCTGATGCTCGTCGTTACGGCACCGGAAGAACCAGGGGTGACTCCGTGTCCGACGATCCTCCACGCTTCCTGGGGTATTCGCCAGAATGCTGGCCGAACCGAGAGCTACGCAATTCGGCTTTCGGCTGAGCAGTTGCAGAAGGTTGGCATCCCGATACCGTCGCCGCAAGTTCAGGAGCCGGAGGAACCGGAGACTGTCATTAACAGGGCCGCCGAGGCAGAGGAGCGGAGGGAAAAGATCGACAAGGGGCTTAGACAGCTTGCCACCAAACGTGTGGAACAGCAGCGGGCACGCGCCCTGGCCTTCAAGTGGAAGGTCGAGCAGCCTCTCCGGGCTGCCCTTTCCAAGACGCCCAAGGAGTTGGTCAAGCCGGAGCGCTTCGTCGGGCCGGACGACGGCGTGGAAGCGAAAATGGAGGAGGCGATTGTCGATGGTATCAATACTGTCGTCAACAACGCAGACGGCAGTCACCGCGCCCCGATAACGGGGTATGCCTGGCTCACTGAAGAGCAAATGAAGGACCTGGAGTCCGAACACCCGGCGGACGAAAACGGGCGATTCGTAGATGTCCCGCTGGAGCTTGCGGAGAGAATCCTCTTCGGGGAGGAACGCAATGGGTCCGGACGGGCGTTCCTGTTGCGCGAGAACAAGCTCGATCAGTCCTGCCGGGAGAAGACGCCCGAGGAGATACACGCCGAAGAGTTGCTCGGCGAGGGCGAGGACGATGACAGCGAGGGCAATGTTCCCTCGCCGCCCGACAGCACAGAGGCAACCGGCAATGGGGTGGTTGTGGCCACGACCGAAGACGTGCCTCGATACGTCGCCCGGCTTATGGAGACGATGACGGCACCTGAAGAACGGGTTTCCTATGGCGACACCAAGCCGCCGGAATCGGGAAACGCGGAAGAAGACGAAGAGAAGACTGCACAACAACTCGTGCAAGGCAATATCAATGCGCTCGAACTGAAGGCCGGCCCCGCCGATTCCCCGGCGTTCCATGATTTCCACAATCTCCATATCGCCTTCGAACACGTCTGGCAGGAGGCCATCGACGAAGGCGTTCTTGCCATCGCCGAGGATGCATATCGGGAGATTGTGGAATTGGGAGGAGATCCGGATTTCATCGCCGCTACCAAGCCCGGTGCCGTGTTGCGAGAATTCAAGCTCGAGGCGGGGAGCGTTGCCAATGCGCACACGCCGAATCCGCTCACCGTGAACGACCTTGTCGAAGGAGTGCGCCCGATAGGAGGTGGTAAAGTCGAAGGCGACGACAAGGGAGGCGGGGCCACAACCGGTTCTTCCAACAGACGCTCGCGGCTGCCCAAGTTGATCCAGGAATTGGAGAAGCGCCTGAAGGAAGATTACGCCTTCACCGTCTACGCTGCCGACAAGAAAGACCGCAGCGTCAATTTCGGTCTCGTCATCACGTATCGACAGAAGTGGGAACCGGGGTCTTACCAGGCCGGCGAACTGGCGAAGACGATCACACTGGCACCCAAGGAGGTCCGCAAGTTCTCCAAGAAGACGGTGACCAAGAGAAAACGGGCGGAGAAGGAGGTCGAGAAGAGCCTAAGCGTGCGAAAGGAAGAGATGAATACGACCTCCCGGGCCGAGGCGGAGATCGTCCGCAAGGCACTAGCCAAGACTAACTTCAACCTGTCGACGGACGGGACCTACAATTTGGGCATTTCCAAGGGAAAGTCGAAGACCGGGTTCACCAAAGATGCCGAGACAGAATCCGCGGAAACCAAGAAGAGCTTCCGTGAAGCCGTCATCAAGGCAGCCCATGAGTACCGCCAGGAGCGGACCGTGGAAATCAATACCGAAGAGTCGGTGGAGTACGAAAGCACGGAATCCGGCGAGATCTGCAACCCCAACGACGAGCTTTGCGTGACCTTCCTCTTCTACGAACTCCAACGCACCTATACGGTCTCGGAAGAGATCCATCGCCTTATGCCAGTCGTGCTGGTTGCCCAGGAAGTGCCCAATCCGGCGGATATTGATGAGGACTGGCTGATCACTCACGATTGGATACTCCGTCGCGCCATCCTGGACGATAGTTTCTTGCCGGCGCTGGCCTACCTTTCATCGAACATTGTAGGCGATGAATATGCCCTAAAGGAACTTCTTAAGAACGTCGACCAGCAGCGCCGAATCGTCGACGACTTAAACCAGGAACTCGTTGCGCTGCGCGAGCAGGTCGGAGACCGTTACGCTGCCCTTGAACGGTCAATTCGACGCAGAGTTGACGTAGTTGCGGGAGAAGACGCCGAGGGAATCGGAGAGAAGGCATGGGAGTGGTTGGCCGGCAGCGGCAGCGGCGAATCCGAGGAGGCCGCACAAATGCGCGAGGACGCGGCCAAGGACGCCCACGAGCGGGCCGTCGAGGAAGAGAAGGCGCTGTGGATGCGGCTGCAACGCGAAGTTACCGCCCTGAACGCGATCACCGAAAAATACGCCAAGCAATACAGCGACCACCTCAACCGGAAGGTCCAGGTGGCCCGGCTGAAGGTGCACGTCAAGCAGAACATCCTCTACTACATGCAGGCGATATGGCTGCACGAGCCACCGGACCAGCGCTTCTTCCGCCTCCACCAGGTGAAGGTGCCCGTGCTGGAAGGGAAGAAGACCTACGATTTCTTCACCGATCGGGAGTTCCCGCCGGGGTTGGTCGTCGGCCGCCACGACCTACCTGTAGGAGTCGAGGTCAAGCCTGCGGTCAACCCGTTCATCAAGTACAAAACGCTGGTGGAAGTGGCCGACCTGGACGATCTGCAGGGCTTCAAGGGCAACTACATGATCTTTCCGTTGAAAGAGTCGAACGTCCTGACCGACGTGATGATGGTGCCCTACGTCGACGCCGCCTTCAGGGTCCACGACCCGGATGACAGCGGCAACATGACCTTGCAGAAGTTCGCCGAGAACGTCGCCGACCTCCATGAGGAGTTGACGACTGAAGAGTTCGAGCAGATGAAGCCGGATCTCAAGGAACAACTCAAGCGGCTGCTCATCTCGCCGCTGCGATCCGGAGAGAAGGTGATCGTGCCCACCGAGTCACTCTTCATCGAGCAGATGCCCGGGTCGCACTCACTACTCGAAAAGTTCAAACTGATGCATCGGGCGATCGATGTGAAGAAGGTCCAGACCGAGGTCCGCGAGGCGGAGTTGGAGAACGTCCGCGCCGCTGCCCGACTTCTTGGTTCGGACGCCGATACTTCGCTCCTGGAGGACCCGGACGTCGAGAGGAAGATCATTATCGAAGGTCATCCCGACAGCGTAGTCATCAACGAAAACGAATAGTGGCGGCCGAATCGATGGCAGAACCTCGCGGGACAAGCGATGAGCAACGCGGCACTGCGGACGGCAAGCCGGCATCATCTGAGCGTGCCGTCGATGTAGCCGAACGAGGACTTGCCGGGGCTTTCGCCGCGGCATCACGACGCCGGCGCCGTGAAGGATTACTAGACAAGGAGGCGATGGATCGCGATCTTGCGAAGGTCAAGCGGCGGATAGACCGCAGGCTGAAGGAAGGTAGCTCGCGACCGAAGGACGATGACGTCACGGTTCGGCCTGCAGCCGACGCCCCCTTCGCGATCGATGAGGACATTCTTCTGCCGGGTCCTGCCGATTCGCCGCTTGTGTTTCCCGATACGAAGCTTCCCGAGATCGATGCGGAAGAACTTCTCGCGAAAGCTCTGGGGTGGCCTACCCCGACGCCGGAAGTGCCGCAGGCTGGCAGACGACGGCCGATTCGCAGGCTGAGCCACAATATCGGCATTGCCCCGCCGCTGACACCGGGCGAACCGGTCGACCTTGTGATGTTCTTGAGGAAGACCCCCGGGATGGCCGCCGGTACGAAAGCAGGTCGCGACGAAATCCTCGCATCTATGGTCGGCCACTTGGCGCCGTCGCTCACTCTCGATGGGGCGCGGAATCAGGTTCGAGTTCTTGGACCTCGATTTCCGATCCAGGTCCATCTCAATTCGTCGGAATTCGACAAACGCCCGCAAGCATCGATCTTCTCCTTCCTGATAACGCAGGAGAAATTCGACGAACTCGCCTTGGTGATTCCAGTTGATCCCGCACTGCGTGCGTTATTCGACGCGCATTTCGCGCCGCCTATGCCCGAGAAAGAAAAGGAAGAAGTTTGGGAGAGCGCCTGGAGGCCGCTAATAAGATCGAAAGGGGAAGCGGGCGTTCAAGACCGCATGGCTTATCTCATGGAGGAGTTGCCGCGGGCGATTCAGAGCTACCGACAGAACCGGACCGCACTCGTTCCCGGGCATACCTACCCAAGCGGGATGATGTTCTTGAAGTACGGCAGAACGCACGACGAACAAATCTGGATCAGCCAGGACCTGACGCCATTCAAGGTCAGTGTGCATGAGTTGATGCTTGACTCCTTTCGCGAAGGCGTGCTCAAGGCGGCGGGGGGCGTGCTGCTCGCCTACGCAATCGTCGGCGCTGCGGTGACCGTTGCGACTGTCGGGGGAAGTTTGTTCCAGTTGGCTGGTGCGCTACGCAGTGCCGGCAGCATCAAGGCCGGCGCCGCGCAGCTAGTCCGACTTATCCTTCAGAATCCTCGAGCATTGGCGCTCGATGCAAGCATCGACGTCGGTTTCCTCTATGCAACCGGTGAGGTTCGCAGCGCCAAGGATCTGCTCCGTTACTTCTCGAGCGTCGAAGGGATCATTGATCTCGTCCTAACGATCCTTCCACATGCTGGCGTCAATGCCAAGGGTCTCCTCGGGAAGCGGCTGGACGACACGGCAAAGGCGCTGCCGCCCATCAAACCTACGGCCGTCGTTGCACCGGCTGGCGGAGCGAAGCCGAAGCTAGATGCGGGCGACGTGCTCCCTCCGCAGCAAATCAAGCCGTCCAAGAAGCCTGCGCCGAGCGGTGAAGCGACGGACTTCACAACGGGCACGAAGGAACGAACCGGGGCGCGCGCAGACGTGGGCCGGGCGACAAATCCCAAGCAACGCGGCGTCGACGCGGATAGCGCAGCGGGGGCACGATCCGCACGAGAGAACCGAGGCACGCAACGCGTAGCCGACGACGATGCGAAGAAGACGAGCGACAAAGGCAAAACAGAAACGAGCAAGAAAGGGCGAGGCGGTGGCGAGGACGCGGGCCACACGCCGCCTAAGGACTGGCGTAAGATCGACCTGGACGACATTCCTCCGGAGGTCAAGGACGGCTACTACGCCGGATGGCTCTCCTATCGACGGAACAAGCTCAAGAACCAGGACGACTACGTCCGATACCGCTACGCGTTCGACCAAGGTTGGGTCAAGAACAAGCGCTACTTGCCACCAAAGATCAAACCCGGTGGACACTTCCCCGGTGTCAAAGGCAAACGCGCCGAGCGTCTCGGCCAGGTTCTGGGCGCACCCATGACCCAAACGGGAGGTAAGGCAACCGGTGAAGCGGCCGAGATCATCAAACGACTGAGGAAGCACTGGGAAGCTGCTGCGAAAACGGCCCGTCGCGAAGTCGATCTCGACGCCGTGCTCGCGATCGTCGACGACAAGTCCCGTCGCGACGGCGTTCGTGCACTCTTCAACAACTGGCGATCGCGCTGGTACACGCAACTAAAGAACGACCCCGTTCTGAAAAAAATGCTGAAACGCGCCGGCGTTCACATCCGCGCAAATGGCGCCCCCGCTATCCGCTACATCGACCCTGACGGTAAACCTCACTGGTTGACCCTGAACCTCGACCACATCGACCGTATCGCGGACAACCCGCGGCTTGCCCTCGACATCAACAACTTACGTCTCGTCACGCCTCGCGAGAACTCAGCGGTTCTCGAAGGGCTCCGGCGAGGCCTTTGGGAACAGGAGAAACGCGTTTCCCAATCTCAACGCGGATTTCCAGGGAATCCTTCTGAGGACGTGGATCTGGACGAGTTGTTCCAGGCATGGACAGATTTTGATTGACGAAGCGCTCCGCAACGGAGAAGAACTGGCCGGATAGCGTGGGTGGAAAGAGGCTCGACAGGCACCGGCCACAGAGGAACTTGCCCGAACGACTGCCGGACATTCACGTGAAGCTTCGGTCAGCGAGTTAGTGCGACTGATGTACCGGTCATAGGAGGAGGCCATGCCCACATACAGTATCCAAGCGTTGAACGACGTCCTCTGCGCGGCCAAGACAGGTTGGCAGCAGAGCCGCTCTTGCCAAGTGATCCTCGGTAACGAGGCGTCCGATCTCGACTCGATGGCCTCATCGATCGCGTACGCCTGGCTCCTCGCGGACGATTGTGCCTCGAAGCAAGAGACTGCCTTGCCGGTGATGAACATCCCCCGGGATGATTTCAAGCTCAGAACAGAGGCCGTCTATCTGTTTGGCGAGGTGGGTATCGAAGTTGCGAATCTGATGTTCCTCGACGAGATCAACCTCGACGATCTCAGGAATCAGCAACAACTCAAGCTGGTGCTGATCGATCACAACAAACTGGCCCCATCACAGGAAGCCCTTGCAGACGTGGTGGATGAGATCATCGACCATCACAAGGACAGCAAGCTATACCCCCACGTGACGAAGCGGACGATCGAACCGGTGGGATCAACCGCCACACTCATTGCCGATCGGATCATCGAACGGAAGCGTGCGATTGACGATAAAGGGCTTGCCATGCTGCTTCTCGGTACGATTCTGCTGGATACGGTCAAGCTCAGTCCGAATCGCACGACCGCGAGGGACGAAGGGGTCGTGAGGAAGCTCTTGGAAGTCGTCGACGCGGCGAAAGATGCACTTTTTGAGAAGCTGCAAGCCGAGAAGTTCAAGACCGAAGACCTCTCGACGTACGACTTGCTCAGAAAGGACTTCAAGCAGTGGCAAGCCGGGAGGACAAGATACGGAATCAGTTCGGTGCCCATATCGGTCGGCGACTGGTTGGCCAAGGATGACGACCTGGAGGGAGGATTCCGTGATTATGCGGAGTCCAGGAAACTCGACGTGCTGCTGACCATGCACTTCTATGAGGACACCGAGTTTCGCAGAGAGTTGGGAGTGTTCAGCCAAGAGCAAGCATCGAGTGAAAGGCGCATTGGGGCGATGGTCGCCTCTGATCTCCAGCTCGAGCCGATCGCCCCGACCGGTCAACAGGTAGATGAATCTGGACATCTCTCGTTCTTCAAGCAGCAGAACACGAAGATCTCCAGAAAGAAGCTCCAGCCGGTGCTGAACGATCTCTTCGCCGGCTGACACGTCCGCCGCCTGGGGCGCTTCTTGGAGAATCCCATTGGGCTGCGTCCTGGGCGAAGATCGTGGGGCTGGTGGCGGCGGGATTGTACCAAGGCCCAATCGGGCCAAGAACAGCAGTTCGGTGTGAGCGGCAGAACCGCCGCAAACGGCCCTAGAATCGCCGTTCGGCCCCCCAACAGGTGTTCCGAGTCATCTTCGGCCTCGGAACGCACTGGCGCAAGGCCACAGTCCGTGTGAGGACAACGAGTTAGAGCACGGGCCTCATCGTTCTTGGGAATTCCGCGCCACAATATAGCCCGGGCCGCGTTTCACCTAGTGAAATCCAAGCGAAACCACTAGCCCCTCACCGTCACGACGGCATTGCCGCCCGCCAATGGAGATTCCGATGGGACCTTCTTCCCTCTCCCCACTGAGCCGTTGCCGGACCAACCGGCTGGCGTCTGCCGATCCCCGAGTTCGAACGAAGGCCCGCTTGAGCATCGAAGGGCTGGAACACCGGCGGATGATGTCACACGTGCTCGAGCCGGTTCAACTCTCCGCCGAGGCGGAGCAGGCGCCGGTGGCCCCGGCGGCCATGGAAGCGACCGAGGACGTTGTCGGCGACGCAGCGGCACCCTCCCTCGCAATGGTCTTTCCCCCCGACGGCGACACCCCCGATTGGAGTCCACTGCCATTCCCGTGGCCTGACCCGACCCCCGTTCCGCCCAGCAACGACGTCGCGGTGGCCGGCCGGCACGTCTTCTACAACAACTCGGCGTTCGACGGAGACAGTCCCCGTCCCAACGCGAGCGACGACGAAGCCATCGCCACCGACAAGACGGCCCTGCTGCTGGGCAACGCGGCCACGTTCGACTGGGCCACGTTCGACAATTACACGAGCTACAGCCGCGGCATCAACGGAGTCATGGTGGACGTCGACGGGGCCGACCTTTCCGGTCTGACGACGTGGAACGTCTCCGAGTACTTCGAATTCCGCGTGGGCAACGGCGAGGGCCCCGGCGAGTGGAGCGACGCCCCGGCCCCCGCCCCCGCCAGCGTTACCGTCCGTGAAGGTGCCGGCGAGGACGGTTCCGACCGCGTGACGATCATCTGGCGCGATAACGCCATCCGCAACGAGTGGCTTGAAGTGCGCGTGTTGGCCGAAGGGGTGGGCTTGGAGGCCGACGACGTCTTCCGTTTCGGCAACGCCGTGGGCGAAACCGGCAATTCGAGCTTCGAGGCACACGTCACCGCCACCGACCTGCTGTTGGCTCGCAACAACCAACGCAGCTTCCTAAACCCGGCCCCGGTCGATTTCGATTACGACTTCAACCGCGACCAGCGGGTGAACACCACGGACCTGCTGCTGGCGAGGAACAACACGACGAGCTTCCAGTCGGCGTTGGCGCTGTGGGATTTCCCCGACCTCGATTGGGATGACCCGCTCACGGGCGGCGGCCTCGAGTTGATCCTCTTCTGGGATAACATCTTCTATTAGACGGATTGGCCACCGGCAATGCCGAAGGCGTGAAACGCACCGGAATCTCCGGTGCGGCCTGCGTATGCTGCGAAATGGACTTGCCAATACTCGCTACCGACCCGGCACCGATCCTGGCTATCTCGGGAAAGAACGCCGCTGTAGAGGCCATTCGCGGCGGCTCGGGCTGGCAGGGTCACGGCGGCATTTCTCCTCCTTTCTCTATCACCCATTCGATTTGAAGAGCAGAGGCGACACACCTTCTTCTCGAATCGCAAATGGCTAGGGGCCGTCGGTCGGCCTCACCATGCCGGCCTGCAACGCCCGGACCAGCCGCTGGCTTTCCTGCTCGTCGGAGATGCCGGTGATCTCGACCTCGCCGCCCATTTTCGTCATCACTTTCGGGATGCAGACGACCCGATCGTCGACCAGCACGGCCAGGTGACCGCCGACGTGGGCTTCGGTGAATGCCGCGAAAAGCACGGTGCCGGGCTGGTCGAAGGCCGCGGCGATCTTCGGTTGCACCGGGGGACCTCCGGCCGTCCGGACCCGCTGCGACACTCCCCGCAGCCCCCACGTCCGCCGGCCTTCGCTGCCGGAGAGCATCACTTCGGCCGGCGAATTGGAAAGCAGCACGTAGCGGCGGTTTTGGTACGTAGCGGTGATCAGATCCTCGCTGGGCACGGACTTCAACTCGAACCAGGCGAACGAGTCGTCCGCCGGGCCGCCCGCTTCATCGAACACGTTGACAGAAACAAGCTCGACCGGATCCGCATCCTCAGCCGAGGGGAGCAACGTGGCCACGGACTTTCGGATCTTGTCGGTCTCCTCTTCTTGGAGTGTGTCCAATGCTTCCCGGCTGGGAACGCTCCGCGCCGCGCCCTCGGCGGACGGGTTTCGCGTTTGCCACACCTGTTCGAGGTAGCTGCGGGGCACGTTCACCGAAACGGCAATACTCCGTGGTGTTAGCGGCGTCACCCTCACGTCGGGTTCTAAGCCGGCATCGAGTTCCGCGGGAACGTCGAGTTCCACGGAAACCGTGACGTTCACATCGGGAACATACGCCAAGGCCTCCTGGATCTTGGCCTTCCACTGCTGTTCGTATACTCGCTTCAGACGTACGTTAGGACCGTCCGCTGTGCCTTCGCGACTGCCGGGATCGTCGTGATACGTGGGGCCGTTCAGATCGGTGACCGTAACCTGCTCGGGCTTCAATCCCTCAATAGCCCCGGCCACCATGCTGCGGATTGCCGAAACTTGCGTCCGGTCGAGTTGCGCATCGTCGGCGGCTTTGACGCTTACGGTCGCAGTGGTCACCTTGTCGCGTCCCGGACCGGGCGGCAACTCCGTATCATACAACACGGCGGCCCATTCGATCCCGCGCATCGACGTGATGGTCAGACTCAGCGCCTTTTGCTTGGCGATCTTCAGTTGCTCAGAGTTCAGTTGCTCGTAGCGCTGTCGCACAGACTCACGCAGCTTGTCGAGACTTGACGGCAGGGCGTTCGCATCGGCTAGGGCGGCCATGCAGGCGGCCTCTTTCTCGCGAGGCACGCGAATCGTCCCGCCCAGGATCTTGTAGTCGTGCAATCCGGCCGCGGCAAGCGCCGCTTCCACGGCCGGCAGATCCGCAGTCGCAATCGGCAAGCCGCTTAGCAGATCAACACTTGCCTCGTCCGCAGCATCGCGCCGGGGGCCGTGGGTCTTCAACCGATCGTTGTAGCGGCGGATCAAGGCCTCGTCAAGCCCGGGTTGTCCTTCGTCGGCTCGGACCGGGGCAATGCGAAAATCGAGGCGGGCGGCCTCTTGCCGTGGACGAACGGCAAACGAAATGTCGGTCGCGCCGGCCTCCTTCAACGTATTCATCAATCCGGTCACGATCTTGAAGGGCACCTCCGGGGAGCAGCGCAACTGGATCGATGTGCCGGGGCGTTCTTTCAGACGCGTTTGAAGGACCTCCACCAATGCCGCGGTATCGTGCTTTTTCCCGTCCAACCACATCGTGCCGTCGGACACCAGAATGGGGCTCTTCGGCACGATGACTGTATCGGAGTCGGAGAGCCGGATCTCGCCGGCGGGGCAAGGCTGGTTGCCGTGCAAGGCGGCCTCCAGGTCGAGCAACATGACAATCAACTGCCGGTCGTCCCCGCAGCGCCGAACGACCACCTGCCGCAGATGCGAGCCGTCGTTCCAGCTATCGGCCATGGCAATCGCCTGCAAGACGGTGGTCGGACCGCCCAACTCGAACTGCCCGGGCGTGGCAACTTCACCCAATACGTACACGTGGCGCGGGGCCCGCTGCGCCGAATGGGTGGCTCGCACGACTTCCCAGGTGCCCTGGATTGGCTTGAGGTCGGACCTGGCGTCCTCTTGCAGAGCACGCGGCACGATGCGGAGCTTTCCCTGCTCCGTAGCCAGCCTCAGCTTCTCGGCCTGTTCCGGCGTCAGCAGCAACGAGACGTTTTTCACGCGAACTGGCGGGGCCACGTTGAGCAGGGTGGCCCAGCGGGCGGAGAAGACCTTGACGTCCTCCAATACAGTCCGGGCGGGCGACTTGACGGTACCATCCTCAAATGGCACGATCAGCACGTCGACGCGGTCGCCGGGCGAGACCTTGAGTTGGTCGCCGTCGGTGGCGTCTACCGTCACCGAAACCGCCCGGTATCCCTCGGGAATCGTGGGGACCGGCGGCTCGAAGGACAACCATTCGGCCGCGAGAAGGTACTTCTCCGCGATTGGGTCACCGGCATGGATCCCGACTCGCGTGCGGCGATCCGTGATCTCTTCGACTCGAGTCAGTACGCCGTTGGGGACCTTGTCCTTGGGCCATACTTCGAGTACCAGCAGTTCGGGCGTCAACGCCGTGTCGGCGGGGATGTGTTCGCGGGCCACGAGAATGGCAATCGCATCGGACGCCGGCACGACCGCACGCGGACGCTCATTGTATCCCGCCACGGCACTCGCCGTACCCGCAGACAGCGTCGCCCCGCCTTCGAAGGTGAACGTCTCGGCATCGAATGTATCCCACGAGAGCATCCCGGCCTCACTCTTGGCCGGCGAAGCGGCCTCGCCCGCCTTTGCTTCCCGCAAGCTGATGTAGATCCTGTCGCCGGGCATCACTTGAAAGTTGGTTGCCGTGTTGGCCCCGCGCGTAATCGCGTTCCAATCGACCCGCAGGATTAGTTCTCCCCTGGAATCTCCCGGCGTAGGCCGGGCAATCCAGATCCGCTTGCTCGAGATCTGCGATAGCCCGCCGATGGCGCTGATGGCGTCCAGAACCGTCTCCTTGCCGGTGATCGGTAGGCGAACGATGTTGTCGCCCAGGTTGCCTCCCTCGGTAATGACGTAATAGACCTTGGAGTTGTAGGCCATCACGTTGACGGAGACCTCGGGCGATTGGAAATGCTCGGCCAGCTTCTTCTCCAGTGCGGCCTTGGCTTGGCCGACGGTCATGCCCGTTACGCTTACCAAGCCGTACTGGCGAAGGTTCACCGTGCCGTCCGGCCCGACCAGGTATTGGCCGGTGACCGGCTGCATGCTGGAGTGCCGGGCCACTTGGACCGCGACACTCGGTTCCTTCAAGACTCTCCCCAAGTGTTGATCGATCGCGAGTTTGACCTTCTCGATCGTCATCCCCTCCACCCGAACCGCTCCGTATGCCGCCCCAAAGTTCACCGTGCCCTCCGCCTCGACCAGGTAGGAGTTGGAGATGGGGTGCTCCACCAAGGTCCCCATCACGTCGATCCGGAGCACGTCGTAGGTCTGCACGTGATAGGGCGGTAGGGGGATCTGCTTGAGCATCTCGATCTGCAAGACGTCGGGCGGCTCGATGCGGTAGTCCGGCAGCGACTTCATGGCCCCTTCATGGGCCGCCAGGGGCTCGGCATCCGATTTCCCGTTGATTTTCACCTCACCGTCGTCGTCGGTGATTGTGACTGTCGTCGTTTGCCCGTTCTTCTCGATGGTGATGACGATCCCCAGCGCGAAACCTGCACCCACGCCCAGCAACATCAGCCCGATGGCGATCGCGGTCAGCCTGCGGCGCCGCGGGGCGGTAAGCGGCTGCGGTCGAGATGCCGGTAGTTGGCTGGGGGACTTGTCGGCCGGCTGGCTCTGCTGCGCCCGATCGGCCAGCCCCGACAAATCGCACCCGTCGCAGATCGGCTCCAGCGCATCGGCCACTTCGGCGGGCGTGGCCGGCCGGCCGTCGGGGTCCTTGGCCAGCATGCGATCCAACAGGGCCGCCAAGGACGGCGGAACGTCGTCGCGAAACTGGCCGATCGGCGGCACCGGCTCGTGGACGTGGGCCGACATTTTCTCGAACGCCCCCCGGTAGTTTGGGCCGGCAAACGGGGCCCGGCCACTGAGCAGTCTGTAGAGCGTGCAGCCGAGGCTGTAGACGTCGGCCCGAATGTCCACGTCGCGGCTGTCGGACGTCTGTTCCGGGGCCATGTAGTCGGCCGTGCCCATCGCCTGGCCGGTGCCGGTCATCTCTTCACCGGTGGCCGGTTCCAAGTGAAAGCGGGCCAGGCCCAGGTCGAGCAGTTTGACTTCCCCGCCGCGGGTCAACATCACGTTCGACGGCTTGACGTCGCGGTGGACCATCCCGTGCTCGTGGGCCGCTTGCAGCCCCACGGCCACTTGACGCACCAACTCACAGGCCTCGGCTACCGGCAAGGGGCCCAGGCGGCGGACCAACTCGGACAGATCCCATCCGTCGATGTACTCCATGACCAGAAACGGCGTGCCACCCGCCTCGCCGGCGTCGGTCGCCCGGACGATGTTGGCATGTTCCAGCCGGCCAACGGCCTTCATCTCGCGCTCGAACCGAGCGACGGCCGATTGGTCGGCCATGCGCTGCTTGGGCAAGACCTTCAGGGCGACAACCCGATCGAGCTTCGGGTGGCGTGCTTTGTAGACGGTGCCCATTCCCCCTCGGCCCAGTTGCTCCAACAATTCGTATTGCCCCAGGCTGCCCAGGCAGGACGGACCGGCCCTGCACTTGGACGCTCCAGGCGGCTGGCGCCCGAGACCTACCGCCCGAGCCAGCGCCTCGCGGCACTGTGGCTCTTGTGTCAGCCGGTCGACCGGCGCCGGCTGCCGGATCCGGCCAATCAGGGTGTCAGACTCGCTTTCCAAGGCCTGGATCGCCGTCTCGCAATCCGGGCAGACCTCCACGTGCTCGACCAGGTGGTCCGCCTCTTCCTCGGGCAGTGTGCCGAACAACAGGGCGGCGAGCCGTTCACGTTCCGGACAATCGGCGACGGACATCAATTGTCTCCCTTTTGACAGAGTCTCACCGGCACGTCGGGTTTCATCGGCACGTTGGGCGAGAGGCATAACTTCCCCTCTATTGGTAACAACGCCAGGGCGCAACGCGGGCGCCCGAGAATCTAAGAGTTGCCGGTGGCTGCCCCCTACTGCAATTCCCGTCGGAGCCGGCACAGCACGCGGTATTTGGCCTGGCGGACGGCGCTCTTGGTCATGCCCAAATCGGCCGCGATCTCGGCCGAAGTATGGCCCCGGACGGTCATTCGCCAAAATGCCTCCCAGGTCGAGTCCTCGAACTCACCGCGAATCCCTTCCATGGCGCGATGGACCAGGCCGACCTCCGCAGAGTCGTCGCCGGAGAGACCGGAGGCCGAACGTCCGGGCTGGGACTCAGACTGGGGCTCGGACTGGGGCAACTCGGCCAACTGCCGCTGCATGTCGGTGCCGCCGACGGCGCCGGGAGATCCGGCCCGAGCCCGAAAATGGTCGTGGATCTTGTTTCGGCATATCGTCCACAACCAGCCCCGGAAGCTGTCGTCTTGCCCGCTCCGCCGAAAGCCGGCGATATGCGTGGCCACGCTGCGAAACACTTCCTGGACCACGTCGGTTGCGTCGGCTGCCTGCAGGCCGCTCTGCCGACACCAACCGTAGACGAGCGGGCCGTAGAGATGAACCAAGCGATCCCAGGCCTCAGCATGGCCCGCCCTTACCCGCTCTAGCAGGCTGGACGAAATCGATCCGGGCCCCGTATCGGCGATCGATTCTTCCATAGCCAACCTCAGTGCACAGCCCGAACCGGGCGAAGATCGCCGGCCATTACGCTGCCTACTGGCAATGCTGAAAGACACGGGTCGAAACGTCCGACGCAGCCACGCAGGTTAGCAGTCCAACGAGCAACGGTCAATCAGCGAGCAGCCGGAACGGCCCGAAACGAGTCTGTTGGTCCAAGACGATGTGTTCTACTTCGGCAACTCGACGTCCAACACCCAAGTGACGACAACCGACTTGCTGTTGGCCCGGAACGACCCCCGGAACTTCCTCAACCCGGCACCGATCAAGTTCGACTTCGACTGCAACCGCGACCAACGGGTCAATGTAACCGACGTGCTGCTGGCGCGGAACAACGCCACGAACTTCTTGACGGCGCTGAAGTTGATCGATCTGTCGGGCGAGGGAGCGGGGGAACGCACCCAGTTCTCGCAACCCGCAGGCGCGGCGGCTAGTTGGCTTCACGAGTCCGACCCGGCCAGTACGAGTGCCCGTCGACCTGAGAAGTCCGACTCAGCCGCCGAGGCGGTGGACAAGCTGCTACTGGCGTACTGGCCGTAGGCACCTTGGCACCTTTGGGGCTTCGGCGTGCCGATCGAGACCAGTAAGTCAAACGAGCCGGGGGCGGATGACGTTCATGTCGCGGGCTGCGCGGCCGAGCCGAGCAGAGCGAAAAGCTGAACATCGGCCGAGGCCCCGTTGTAAGAAACGCTCTTCTGCGGTCGGCCTGGAAGCAGGGGCTGAATCGCGGGCCAGAACGGCCGATTCTTACATTCCCTGCCCCACAAGGACCGAGTTGCCCGTGAGCGGGCCGCGGGGCAAACTACACGCTGGTGCTGGCGGAACCGGCGACCTTCGACGCTTGGCGATAGGTATTCGCGGTCGACCAAAGCCAGTCTTCTCGGCAGCGGCGTCGGCCCGGCTTTCGCGTCGTCGCCTCGGGCAAGAGGCCGAATGCCACCCCCCAACGGCATGGTCCACCGGGCGGCAGATCCAGGTTCAGAGGCCCAGCGGACAA
Source organism: uncultured Planctomycetaceae bacterium (assembly GCA_964472545.1). Classification (GTDB taxonomy): domain Bacteria; phylum Planctomycetota; class Planctomycetia; order Pirellulales; family Thermoguttaceae; genus CAYYNP01. The sequence continues at coordinate 64,494 of CAYYNP010000016.1, forward strand.
AGGCGGCGGCAGAGAACGCCCGAAACACGGCTTCTGGGGCGTTTTCGATGCCTCCCTACAAGGACTCTTTCGCGCCGAGGCAGAATAGGTGTTCTGGAACTCCTGCCGGCTATCGTGGGAAAAAACGCCGCCGCAGAGGCCTTCCACGGCTTTTCGGGGCGGCCGGGGCACGGTGGTCAGCGCCTGCTGGTTCGAGGGACGCGGTCCGTGGTATTCCCCACGAAAAGTGGACACACGCAAACGGTTTGTGATGGTTAAGGTGTTTGGTGGTTCCGCGCTACGGGCGAGCCGTTTGGGGCCCGGCTCCCGTCGCCGCTGCCCCGACCTGCGGGTGCAGGGGAACGGAATGGGGTTTGGAGTCGCTGCGCGACCGGTTTTTGTTCCCCTGCGTTCCCTTTCCGGCTTTGGTCGCTCCCTAACGGCTCGCCCTCCGCTCGATTCTTGGTCAGACAGAGCCCCTCATGCCGCCAGCTCATACGCATCCGGACTCAGGTAGCCCAGCGTTGCGTGACGGCGGATCCGATTGTAATAGACTTCAATATACTCGAAGATCGCCCGGCGTGCTTCCAGCCGGCAGTGGAAATCCTCGTGGTAGATCAGTTCCGTCTTGAGCGACCGGTAGAAGCTTTCCATCACGGCATTGTCCCAACAGTTGCCTTTGCGGCTCATGCTGCAAACCATCTGATGATGTAATCGTCCGTCAGATCCATGCTTGACGGCCCGAGTATCCTGGAGGTTTTGCGATGCAA
>CAYYNP010000017.1:0-58969 GCA_964472545.1 uncultured Planctomycetaceae bacterium
GCTCGGAGCCAGTCCCCCTTTTCCACTCCCGCGAATCGACTTTGCAGTTCTCCTGCGTACCGGCGACGTTTCGGACGAGAGGCGTTCACGGTCATTCCGTCAGCGGACGGTCACCGTCGGCCCCGTCGTATTCTGGAGGCGACCAGAACGAACGTCATTCGACCTCCGCTCGTTTGACTTGCCTGCCTACTCCGCCGGAACTAGGGCACAACGGAAGCCGAAGTGTTGGAACCGGCCGCCGGGCCCGATGCGGAGGCGGCTCGCCGAACGCACGCCCTGCGAGGAGCTGAACCAGCTGTCGCCACGCAACACGCGGTAGAGGCCCGCAGAAGGTCCCGTGGGATCAACTACCGGAGAATTCGCGTAGTAACCTCGACCATACCAGTCCGCACACCATTCCCACACGTTTCCGTGTACGTCGAAAAGCCCCCAGCCGTTTGGCTTCTTCTGACCCACACGATGCGCATATTGCCCCACGGCCGTTTCGTCATACCAAGCGTAGTTGCCCAAAGCCAACGGATCGTCGCCGAAGCAAAGGCGCGTGGTGCTGCCGCCACGGCAAGCATACTCCCATTCTGCCTCCGTTGGCAGGCGATAGGTGCAGCCCTCCCTGGCCGACAACCTCTCGCAGAACTCCACCGCATCCTCCCAACTCACGCACGTCGCCGGGTAGTCTGGCCCCTCCTTCACCAGCCCATCACCCTTCCACGGGCGATGGCCCGTCACCGCCGCGTACTGCTCCTGCGTCACCTCATGGACGCCCAGATAGAACGGCTTCGTGATCCGCACACGATGCTGTGGCCCCTCCTCGAGGTAGGTCTCCACGTCCGAATCGGACGAGCCCATCATGAACTCGCCCGCCGGAATCAACACGAACCGCATCCCGATCGAGTTGGTCTGCTCCTTGAGCCGCCAGACCTTGCAGCCGGGCAGCGTGGATTCCAACTGCCGTAGACCCTGGTCGGTCACCTGCGTATGGGTCAGGTACAACTGTTCCAACTCCTCGAGACTCCCAAAACGCTTGACGCCCTCGTCGCCGACGTTCGTTCCACTGAGGCAGACCGTCTTGAGATTCCGCAAGCTGGCCAAGTGTCTTACGCCCGCGTCGGTGACCTCCTCGCCCGAAACGAAGACCCTCTCCAACCGCGGCATGCGGCCGAGAAGCGCCACGGCGTCGTCCGAAGCCCCGGGCGGCGAATCGACGGCCACGGCATCGATAAACGTCTCGTCGCCAAAGAGCTTCCGCTGCCAAGCGTGGCCCGAGGGCGTGGGATGACACGTTACCACCCACCCCAGTTCGCGGAGCGTCTCGATCGTCGCCCGCTGTTGCCTTGCTCGATGGACGGGAACCACCAGCACGCCCATCACAACGCACGCCAGCGTGACAACAATAATCAGCGTCCGCAGGCTGAACTGATACCAGCGGCGTTTCGGTCTCGGCGGGCGGGAATCGTTCACGGTCATGCCCTCAAGAGGTGGAAGGCGATAAGCCAATCAGGCGCAGCCACGATTACGACCGTCCGGGGCGATGGCTCGGTCAAGGCGGCGGTTCGCGGATTATCCTGCAAGTCGACAACGCCTGGCGAAGCTCCTCAACGCCCTCGTCGGTAACGTTGGTGTTGATAAGGTTCAGGTCTTCGAGTTGGGTCAACGCTTTCAAGTGTACCAGCCCGGCGTCGCTGACCGTCGTGCCGGCAAGGACCAGTTCTTGGAGCTTCGTCAACCCTTCCAGGTGCACCAGTCCGGCGTCGCTGACCGTGGTGCCGTAGAGGTTCAGCCGTTGGAGCTTAGTCAACCCTTTGAGGTGCATCAGCCCGGCGTCGGTGACCCCGGTGCCGGCAAGTACCAACTCTTGGAGTTGGGTCAACTCCTCGATATGCGCCAGGCCGGCGTCGCCGACCGTGGTGTTGGAAAGGACCAGGATTTGGAGTTGGGCCAGTCCTTCCAGGTGCGCCAACCCGGTGTCGGTGACCTTGGTGCTGGTAAGGTGCAACTCTTGGAGTTGGGGCAACACCTCCAAGTGTACCAAGGCGGCGTCGGTGACCGTGGTCTTCCAGAAGTCCACCTCGATCACGGGTTGACTCTCCTGCTCCTCGTCCTTGCGAACCTTGCCCCCCAGCTTCTTGATCTCGTCAATCGCCACCTCTTGGGCATCCTGCTCCGCCCCGCCGTCTTTCCCCGCCGAGCAGCCCGGCAGCCCAGTAACCAGCAGCAGAGCCACGGCCAATATCCATGCCGCTTGCGGTTTCATCGCATTTCCCCGGGAAGATCGCTGCACTTCGCCTGGCAACTCGTCTGCCATTGTCGCCTCGACCTTTGGGTCAGAATCGTTCATCGTCATGTCCTCAAGATGCGGAATGGCCTCGGACTGCCCCGCTGCGACTGCCCGCTGCGGTCGATTATAGCATTTCAGGCCGCGCCGCGCAGGAGGGCTGCGGTAATGGCCGTGCCCAGGAAGAGGATTCCGTTCAACGGCACAAGAGAACTGCCAACGTAAAGAACAGCAGAGTTCCGGCGATCAGGCAGAGCCCGCCCAGAAGGCGTTTGCGAGGCCTGCGGGCCCAAAGGTAGATGCCGGAGATTACCCAAATGACGGTCGAGGTCGTGGTCGCGTCGACGATAACCGCCCAGGTCAGAGCGGCGAAGTACGGCTCGTAGCCGGCCCGAAAGTGCAGGGCGTTGACCACCGAATAGAACGACGTCGGCTGTTGCTTATCGACGACCACGTTGCCGCCCGGCGGGGACCACGAAACCCGGTAATGGCCCGTGCCGCAGTAACGGAACATGACCAGTCGGCTCGCGTTGGGATCTCCGATCAGGCGATGCGGGCCCTCCAGATCCACGTGCCGGAGGATGGCCAAGGCCTGTTCCTCGCGCGTTTCGGGGAATTCCGGACCGGGAGTGAATTCCCGCTGGCACACGTTCTTCCAGTCTGGCCTGAGTTCGAGCCCTTCGGTAAACCACTCGTTGTGGTTCAAGAAGAACGCGCTAACCGCGTAGACGATCATCCAGGGGGCCAGGAACAAGCCGGTGTACAGATGCACGGCCCTCATCCAGCGATCCCAGCGCACCCAACGGTTGGCTGCCATGTTCTCGACTCCTTTCTCTGCCAACGTAGTCAATCGGCAGATACGGTCGCGGCCAACACCGTGCCGTCGGCCAGGCCCAGGTAGTAGGATTTGCCATCGTACTCGACCGACAGCGGCCGGTCGATCTCCGGCCCTAGGGCATGATAGGTCCAATGGCCCAGCTCGGTAGATTCCGCCAGCAGGTGCTTTCCCCGATGCGCCAGAAGCAGGATCAGCCGGTCGTGCTTGACCAACGTGTCCACGATCCGATCACACTGAAGTGGCACGCGGCGGGTGTCCTTGCCGTCGTGGGCAAACAAGAGCCATTGGTTCTTGAACTGGTCGCCGTAACGTCCGAGGCGTACGCTGAGCAGCAGGCGGTCGGCAAACACGAGAGGTTCGACCGTCTGGACAAGATCGGCTGGAATGATATCGATGCGGAACCAGCCGGTGCCGTCGTGGACGAACGATTCTGCGACGCGGTTATACTGCTTGCCGTTGTCGGTTCCCTGCTGCCGGGAAGTCGACTCTCGGGCCATCGGGCCGTCGGCGTATCCGAAGGCGAACAATCGCCCGTCGTACGGCATCAGGGCCGTGAGCCGGCGGACGGAGCCCATCGCCGAAGCCGTCGTGAACTCGTATCGCCACGTCGTGCCTTGATCCCCGGACGAGTAAACTACGCCGACGCGCGGCCCCGTCTCTGCATCGCCAAAGTAGCCACCCGTGGCAACGTACCATCGGCCGGCGAACTCTGCGAAGTCGAAGACGTGCACACTCCGAGGAATCGTGCGGTGCTTCTTCCAACCCGAGGCTTCATGAACGTACAGACTGCCGAACTCCCAACTCTCTTTGGAATCGGTGCCAGGCAGATACAGGCGATTGCCGTAACGCCGATATCGGACGATCGCCTCCTCATCGACGGTATACTCTTTGATGAACTCCCGCCGAGCGAAGTCGTAGTAGATGACGTCCGTCGGACCGGTATTCTTGAACCAATCCCCGTGCCCCAGGTACAGACGATCCTCAAAGAGCATCAGTTCGTTGATTTTTCGCGCCGCCACGCGCTTGTCCGCGGTAGGCTGCCCGAGAGAGCTGACCCGGAGCGTTTCACCGGGAACCTCGATCGGTTGTGCCACGAAGGCAAACCAGAGCGCTGCCAGGACGCCGGCCGAGGCCGTACCCCGAAAGGGCAATCTGGCATGGGACATTCCACGTGCGATTCGTTTCACCGACACTCCCCAGATGGTCGATTGCCCCGGATGGCTCGGCCCCGCCTGAAATCGGGACTTCCGGTGCGCCCATTGTACCGGCTGCGGGTTGGGTTCTCAAAGCGCAACCCAACGGATTCGACCATATGGGCGTCCGGCAGCGCGCGGTATGAGGACGCGGAATGGACATCCCCGCGACGTACCGCGCATCGAATCTCTCCGCATGAAGCCGTATGGCAAGACCGTTCTCGACACAGACTCTGCTGCCTGTGGCCCCCGCCTAGCAGCCCGTTGAAGAAGTAGGAGTTTGAGAATTCGGGTGCCACTGCTGGCTTGCCCAGCAGTGCTTTTGCGTTAGTTTCAACTCGGCACTGTTGGGCAAGCCAGCAGTGGCATCCGGTTTCGCCCTTTTTCAACGGGCTGCTAATCCCTGTCTGCGCAAAGGACCGAGACGAAGGCTTTCTGGGGTATCTGGACCTGGCCGATGAGCTTCATTCGTGCCTTGCCCTTCTTTTGTTTGTCGAGGAGCTTGTTCTTGCGCGTCACGTCGCCGCCGTAGAGCTTCGCGGTCACGTCTTTGCGGTAAGGCTGGATCGTCGAGCGGGCGATGATCGTGCCGCCGATGGCGCCCTGGATCGGGATCTTGAACTGGTGGCGGGGAATCGCTTCGGCGAGTTGTTCGCAGTAGTGCAGCGCCCGGGTTCGCGCCTTGTCGCGATGGACCAGGTAAGAGAGCGTGTCGACGGGCTCCTTGTTGACCAGGATGTCGACCTTCACCACGTCGGTTTCTCGATATTCCGTGGGGGCATAGTCGAACGACCCGTAGCCCCGCGTGATCGCCTTGAGCTTGCCGTAGAAATCGAAGAGCACCTCGCCGAGCGGCATCTCGCTAATCACTTCCACCCGGCCCACGGAGAGATAACTCATCGTGGGACTCTCCGAGCGATGTTCCCTGCAGAGCTCCATCACGGGGCCGACGTATTCTTCGGGAGTCAGGATCGACGCCGTGATGTAGGGCTCGGTGACCGAGTCGATCGTCGACGGATCGGGCCAGTAGCTGGGGTTATCGACGTCGATCGAACGGCCGTCTTTCAACGCCACTCGGTACTTCACCGACGGGGCCGAGATCACCAGGCCGATGTCGAATTCCCGCCGCAAGCGGTCCTGAATCACGTCCAAGTGCAACAGGCCGAGGAACCCACAGCGGAAGCCGAAGCCCAGGGCCGCCGAACTGTCCTTCTCGTAAATCAGCGCCGCGTCGTTGATCGCCAGCTTGTCCAGGGCCTTGGTGAGATCTTTGTACTCGTTCGAGTTCATCGGGTAGATCGACGAGAAGACGACCTGCCGGGCTTCCTGATAGCCGGGAATCGGCTCCGCTGCCGGGCGGTCGAGCAGCGTGATCGTATCGCCGATCTCGATCTCCCGTACACTCTTGATCCCGGCGACGATATAGCCAACCTCGCCGGCGCCAAGCTGCTGCTGTGGATTGAGCTTCAACTGATTGTAGCCCAACTCCTCCACCGTATAATCGCGGCCGGAGTGCATGAAGTGGATCGCATCGCGCGTCTTCAGCGTGCCTTCCATGACGCGGCACTGGAGGATCACCCCACGATACGAGTCGAAATGGGCGTCGAAGACCAAGGCCTTCAGCGGCGCGTCCGGGTCGCCCTGCGGAGACGGCAGCTTCTCGACGATGCCGGCCAGCACGTCTTCCACGCCGACGCCGGTCTTGGCGGAAACCGGGATAGCCTCGAACGGATCCAGCCCCAAATCCGCGTCGATCTCCTCGCGCACCCGCTCGACGTCGGCGGCCGGCAGATCGATCTTGTTGATCACCGGCAGAAGCTCCAGGTCGTTGTCCAGGGCCAGATAGAGGTTGGCGACCGTCTGCGCCTCGACCCCCTGAGAAGCATCAATGACGATCAACGCGCCCTCGCAAGCCATCAGCGAACGCCGCACTTCGTGCGAAAAATCGACGTGGCCCGGCGTGTCGATGAGGTTCAGCAGATAGTCCTGACCGTCCGGGGCGCGGTAGGAGAGCGTGATCGAATTGCTCTTGATCGTAATGCCCCGTTCACGCTCGATATCCATCGCGTCGAGCAGTTGGTCGCGGAACTCACGTTGCGTAACGCCCCCACAGGCCTGGATCAGCCGATCGGCCAGCGTCGACTTGCCGTGGTCGATATGGGCGATAATGCAAAAGTTCCGAATATGTCTCATAGGTGGGGGTCTTGAGGGAGGTGCCCCGAGGTTTGGCTCACAGCTAAGATTCTAGTTGATGGCGTTCTCGGCTGATAGGGAGCCCCGCCCCTCGTTCCCAAACGGGGTGATGGCCAAGCTCCGCTTGGCTGGGTGGGGACATCGGAAGCGGAGCTTCGGGGACGTGTGTTCCCAAACCGGAGTTTGGGAACGAGGTCAAGCGGGAGTTCCACTCGTTCCCAGATTCCGGGTTGAGGACGAGGTTAGAACGAGGTTGAAACTGTTCCTGTCAGTTCTTCTTCGGCGCCGGACGCCTTCGTCCGCGGGCAGTCTGTGGCGGGTCTTGGTCGGGGACCTTCAACTCGCGACGCAACCGGGTGAGTTCTTGTTCGAGTTCCCGCTGCACGCCGGCGACCTTCGGATCGCCGTGGATGCTCTTCAGTTGCTTCGGGTCGGTCTGCACGTCGTACATCTCCCACTCGTCGATCGGCGCGGGGTCCCAGGGGTTGGGATAGAAGTGGATCAGCCGATAGCGGGCCGTGGCCACGCCGTAGTGGCGGCGGACGCTGTGGACGGCCGGGTATTCGTAGTATTGGTAGTAGAACGAACGCCGCCAGTCGTCCGGCGTGTTGCCGCCCAGCAGCGGCACGAAGCTGCGGCCTTGCATGTCGCCGGGCACGGCCACGCCGGCCAGCGAGAGGAACGTCTCGGCAAAATCGAGGTTCGAGACGATCGCCCGGTTGGCACTTCCCGGCTTGGTGACGCCCGGCCAGCGGACCAAGAGCGGGGTCCGCAGCGACTCTTCGTAGATCCAGCGCTTGTCGAACCAGCCGTGCTCGCCGAGGTAGAAGCCTTGATCGGAACTGTAGACGACGACCGTGTTCTCGGCCAACCCGGTTTCGTCGAGATATTTCAGGATGCGGCCCACGTTGTCGTCGACCGAGGCGATGCACCGCAGATAGTCCTTCATGTAGCGCTGGTACTTCCAGCGGATGAGATCCTTGCCCTCGAGGTTCGCCTGGCGAAAGGCCTCGTTCTTCGGCTCGTAGGCCGCGTTCCATACCTTAAGCTGCTCCGGCGTGAGATTCCGCGGCGGGTTGAGCTTCAGATCGTTGGCGTTCATCGTCTTTTCGATGCTCATGTCCTGCGTCTTGGCGGCCGTGCCGCGGCCGGAGTAGTCGTCGAAGAGCGTGTCGGGCTCGGGGATCGTCACGTCGTCGTAGGTCGTCAGGTGGTCCGGGCCGGGCTGCCAGTTGCGGTGCGGGGCCTTGTGCTGGCACATCAGCATAAACGGCTTGTTCGGGTCGCGCTTGGTCTTCAGCCAATCCAAGGCGAAGTCGGTGATCAGGTCGGTCGTGTAGCCGGTGTGTTTGATGGTCGTTCCGTTGCGGATCATCGGAGGGTTGTAGTACGGGCCTTGGCCGATGAGCACGTCGGAGTAGTCGTATCCGGTCGGTGCGCTGGCCAGGTGCCACTTGCCCACCACGGCCGTTTGGTAGCCGGCCTTTTGCAACAGCTTGGGGAAGGTCTGCTGCTGGTTGTTGAAGCGGTCGCCGTTGCAGCAGAAGCCGTTTAGGTGGCTGTACTTTCCCGTCTGGATCACGGCCCGGCACGGCCCGCAGATCGAATTGGTCACAAAGCAGTTGTCGAACCGCATGCCCTCTTTGGCCAGCCGGTCGATGTTGGGCGTCTTGTTCAGGTCCAGTCCGTACGGGCTGATCGACTGGTAGGCACTGATCGCCTGGTAGGCATGATCGTCGCAGTAGATCATCAGGACGTTGGGCGGCCGTTTGCCTGCCTCCGTTTCGGCGGCAGCGGCCGCGAGGCCGAAACCGGCCAGCATCGCCGCGACGACGCCTGCTGCAATGGCGACTCGGGCAGTTGAGATCCTGTAACGCGGGATCGATGCGATTCGATTCATGGTGGGTTCCCTTCGGTGGGTCATTCGTAGAACGTGAATTGGGCTGAGAGTATTGTACCTTGCGGGAACCGTGTAATCCACCGGCAGTCGAGCCCGGCCGGCGGGTGACGCGGTCGGTGCGGAGATGGATCTGGAAGACATGCACGTGAAGCCTGAGTGGCGCAGGCACTAGAGGTGGCGGCGTGGGAATCGGAACCTCTTGTTGCTGCGCAACCCCGACGCTTTTCCGGCGATGCGAGAGAAGTGGCAACGCCCGCTGCGGAAAAGCGGCGGGGCCACCCGAGGCGCCCTACCGACGAACTCGAACGTCGAGAGGCATTAGCCGTCGCCGGCGCGATCGGTGGTCGCGACTTTGCGACGAAAGACCTTCCCCAGCGGGCTGGCCAGCATGGCGGGCAGGAGGACCAGATCGCCGACCAGCGCGGCCAGGAGCAGAACGAACATCAAGAGGCCGAACTGGGAGACGGGTTGGAACGAACTGAGCACGTAGACCAGCAGGCCCAGGCCGGCGATCAGCGTGGTTTGGGTCATCGCCGGGGCGCAGCGGATGAAGGCGTCCTCGATCGATTCCCGGCGGCTGAGCCCACGCCCCAGCCCACGGCGGAACCAGGTGAGGAAGTGGAGTGTGTCGTCGACGGCGATGCCCAGGGCGACGCTGGCGGTCATCATCGCGCCGACGTCGACCGCGGTGGCCGTCCAGCCCATGGCGCCGAAGATGACCAGGGCGGGAAAGACGTTGGGCACCATCATCAACACGCCGGCCGTGGGGCTTCGCAACAGCAGCACCATCACCACGGCGATCATTACGAACGCCAGGCAGAAGCTGCGGAGCAACCCGTCGAGCAACTCGCGCTGGGCCGCGTAGAGCAGCGGCACCACGCCGGTGAAGACCGTCTGCGGCGTGTGCGGCGCGGGCAGCCGCGCGGCCAGATAGGTGTCGACACGGTGCTGAAGAACCTGTTGCAGCACGTCGTGCTCGACCTCGCCGGACGACCACACCCGGGCGCTGATCCGCCACCGCTCCTTTCCGTCGGCCACGTGCAAGTAGCCGGTGCGAATGAGGTGGTCGCGGTTGGCCGTGAGCACGTCGTTGAGCAGGCGGCGCCGCGCATCCCGCTCGCTGATGCCGACCAGCGCTTGCAGCGCGCGGCTGAGCCCCGAGGTGCCGTCGTCCGCCGTCGACGGCGCGGAGAGACTTGCCGACGGGCCGAACGTGGACGCCGAGATCGTGCCGCTTACCCGATCCTTCTCCTCGCGAATCAAGTACTCGGCTTCAGCGACCGTTTCCAAGCGTTCGAGCAACGTCAGGGGGCAGTCTTCCTCGAACGTGACGACGGTCTCGAAGGAGGCCAGGGCCCCGAGGTTTTCTTGTAGCCAGAGTCCGTCCTTCACCCATCTCGACTCCGTCGAAAGGAAGCGGATGGGAGCCACGGACGTCGTGATCCTCGTGACGCCGCCGGCGAAGAACGCCAGTAGGCCCACAGAGACTACCAGCACCGTTCGACGCCATCCGACCACGGCTCCGGCCAACCGGCGGAGGAGGTCGTGTAATCGCGGGGCCCGCGCAGGTGAGGAACCGGCGCCGTTGCGCGCCGGGTCGCCGCGCAACGGAAACTTCTCCATCATTGCCGGCAACAGCAGAAACAGAATGCCGACGCCCAACAACACACCACAGGCCGAATAGGCACCAAAGTGCCGCACGGGCACGATGTGGCTGACGTAGAGCGATACCAGCCCTAGCGCCGTGGTGACTGCCGAGAGCACGCAAGGCTCCCAGCCGACGCGGACCGCACGCAGCGGGGCGCCGTCGGGGCCCGACTCGCGGATCTCGTCGCGGTAGTAATTGCACAGATGCACGCACGCCGAAAGCGTGAGCACGTAGATCAGCACGGGCAGCATCACCAACACGAGGTTCATCGTGCCGCCGGTGAAGTCGATCGCCGCGGTGGCCAGCGTCGCGCTGTAGACGGCCACGGCGAAGATCATCGCGGTCAGTTTCAGGTTCCGCAGACAGATCACCGCCACCGCCAGGGCAATCGCCGTGGAAAGCCCGATCCAATGGCGAATGGCGCGTTGACTCTCGACGTCGATGGCCGCGTTGGCCACCACGCTGCCGCCGAGATAAAGGTCCTCCGGCGCAACGCCACACTTCTCTGCGATCCGCTTTAGCGCGGCAACGGCCGCGGGCCGGCTGCGATCGCCGGCCTCGGAAACTCGGATCACGGCACAGGTCAGCCGCTGCTCGGCGTCCTTCTCTCGTTCTGCGGTACTGCCTTGCTCTTCGGTTTGCTTCTGCGCTTCGATCAGCGTCCCCTCCAAACGCCAGATCGCTTCATCCCGGGAGAGTCCAAACGGCTCGTCGGTCAACGTCTCCACGAGACGCGTTCCGGTGATCACCTCCTCGAACCACTTCGAGTCGTCGTCTTCGGATTGCGGATCGCTCTGAGGAACAACCTCAGGAACGACGGCCTGGGCAAATCGCTCCAGACGTTCATCGCCGAGCGTGCAGCCTTCCCAGCTTGCCACGGCAAAATCGCCGGAGCCGAACATCTCGCGAAACTCGAGATACGTGCGCGTTTCCTCGCGGTCGCGAGGCAACCACTGGCTGACGTTATTGTTGGCGCCGGTGACCGTGCCTCGAATTCCCGGGATCACCCACGGCAGCGATAGCAGCGGCAGCAGTAGCAGCAGCCAGGCGTGGCGGGCGTGGAACGATCGGGGCATGGCAAAAGGCGCAGCGAAGACCCGGCGCCGGCGAAACGCTGGGAGGACTGCTCTGCGGCAGCACATCGGGGGCGAGGGTGGGGAGGCTACGACCGCACGTGGGAACCTCGCCGACGACGGCCACCCACGCGTGGACGGTAAGCCGCGCGTCAATCTACTGGCACAGCGGACGGGCGTCAATGCTTCCGCGCGGCGGCCGAAGGTGTCGACCCGCGACGGCACGCGTTTGCGGCGATCGGATCGGCGCCGCAATTACCTCACGGCAAAGGCCCGTTGTTTGTCCCTAATTCCAGCTTTGTGTGCCTTGCGCTTGACATCCTCCGCGGCCATGCGTTACAGTTCAGTTGCTCTTTCTTTCCGAGATCGTCCTCGGCAGCGCGAAATCGATCGCGGTCTCGGTAATGGGCCTCATCTATCGTCATCCATAAACGATCGATAACCTGAGACCAGCCATCATGCGACGGACAAGACCTTCCCTCGCCTCGGAAATCGTCTCGTCGGACACAGCTTTCAACATCGAATCGGCGCTCTTTACACCACCCTCGGACGATACGTGCTGCGCGCTGTTCGGCCCGTTGCACTACGAACCGGGGTATGGATATCCGCTGATTGTGTGGCTGCACGGCGACGGCGAGGATGAACGTCAATTGACGCGGGTGATGCCGCTGATCAGTATGCGGAACTACGTGGCCGTGGCTCCCCGCGGCACGCACGTCGCCGCCGATCAGGGGGGCTTCGGCTGGCACCAATCGGAAGAGGCGATCGCCCAGGCCGATCAGCGGGTGCGGGGCGGGATCGCGGCGGCGCGGCGGAAGTTCCACGTTTCGGCCAAGCGTGTTTTCCTGGCCGGTTTCGGCACTGGCGGCACGATGGCCTTTCGGCTGGCGATGCGCAGCCCGAGCCTTTATGCGGGCGTGCTATCGCTTTGTGGCCCCTTTCCCAGAGACTATGCCCCGCTGGGCCAACTGGACGATGCCCGGCGTCTGCCGGTGTTGCTGGCCGCCGGCCGGGATAGCTGTGAGTATCCTCCCGAGCAGGTTTGCGACGACCTGCGTCTATTCCACACGGCCGGTTTGTCGACCTCGCTGCGGCAGTATCCCTGCGGCCAGGAACTCTCCCCCCAGATGCTGGCCGACATGGACCGTTGGATGATCGAACAGATATCCTCGGCCGACGTCGCCGCGGGCACCTCCGACGTTTCGGGGCTGCGGTAGGCTCTTCTTCGTGCCCCCCCACGCTTGGGCGATGCGCCACACGCTCGTTGTGGTGCAAAACGTGCATTGACATCGGCTTGCCGTTTCGAGTACAAACCGCCCGCCTTTTCCCCGTTTTCACCGATCCTATGCCGGCCGCCGAGTCGTTCGGGCTTGGCCGTCGCCGGCCGTATCCGTAACCGGCGGTCACAATCCGTCGCCGATGGTCGTCGCTTATGTCCGATCAACCAGCCGAACCCCAAGACCCCCAGGCACCTTCGTCCGCTGTCCGGCAGTGGTTGCAGAAGCCGTTGGAGGTTGCGCGCCAAGCGAAAGCGTGGTTGGCCGCCAACCGGCTTCGCGGCGGGTTGGTGATCGGAGCTTGCCTGCTATCGGTCACCGGGGTGACCGTTGGATTGCTGTTGATCGGCTCCGACGATACAACCGACGACGAAGTGACGCTTGACATGGCCTTCGGCGCATTGGATCGCGGCGCACTGGTGCGAGCGCGCGAATTGACCGAAGAGGTGCAAGCGCGGGGCACGCTCGCCGTCGACCAATGGGGAGGACCCGCTTTCGTGATGGGGGCGGCCGCGTGTCTCGAGGCGGACGATAGTTGGAGCCAGCAGAAGACCGAGCAGTACTTGGTCGCCGCCCGATATCTCGAAGAGGCTCGCGACCGCGGCTTTCCACCGGGGCGAGAGGCCCAAGGGCTGTATCTGCTGGGCCGAAGCCTCTACCTCAGCGGTCAGATTCCCGAGAGCATTCTGGTGCTGCTCGAGGCCGTCGAGCAACACACGCAAACCGCGTCGCACACCGATTCCCGCTGGGCCGACCTGCACCAGTTGCTGGCCGGGGCCTATCTGCACGACGCCAATCCCCAACTCGAAGAGGCCTTGGCGGCCAACGCGATCTACTTGGCCGAGGAAGACCTGCCGGCGGACGTGCGCAACGCCGGCTTGATCGAGCGGGCGCAGATCCTGCTGCGACTGAACCGGCCGGCGGAGTGTCGCGTCGCGCTGGAACAACTTCCCCCGGACGCAGAGAATCGGGCAGAAGCCATGGTGCTCTACGGCCGGCTGTTGATAGACCAGGCCCGAATGCTCAGCGCCCCCGCAGACGCTCCGCCCGAGGACCGCCAACCGGCCGAAGCAAAGTACGAAGAGGCGATCCACACGCTCCGGCAGGCCCAGGGCATCGATACGCTCACCACCCAGGCCACGCGCAAAGCGATGTATCTGATCGGCGTCTGCCTGTTGGAAATGGGCCGCGATCGGGAAGCTCTGAGTCAGTTTGTGCGGACGGCCAAGATGTACGGCAAGACGTCCGAGGGGGTCGCCGCGTCGTTTCAAGAGGCCGAACTGCGGCGCAAGGCCGGCGAGGACACCGAGGCGCTGGCGGCGTACAACCGCATTCTCGAAACGCTCACCGACCCTCACCACTTCAGCAATCCCTGGATCACGCTCGAACAACTCCGCGAGCAAACCCGCCAGTTCCATCAGCATTACCTCACCGGCGGCAAGTTCGAGATCGCCCTGCAAATGGCCAGGTCGTTCGACCGGCTTTACTCGTCGGAGCGGTCGTTGGAACTGATCGCCGAGGCCTATCGCCGTTGGGGGCAATCGCTGTTGGATCGGGCCGCCGAGGTGACGGGCGAGCAGGCCGAATCGCTGAAGTTTCGGGGCCGCGAGCAGTTTCGCCGTGCCGGCCTGGTCTACGGGCGCCGGGCCCGGCTGTTGATCGCCACGCGGCGTTATCCCGAGGAGCTGTTCAACGCCGGCGATGCCTTCTTCCGCGGTCAGGACTACGTCAGCGCGATCCGCATGCTGACGCAGTACATCGAAAACGACCCTCGCGGTCAGCGGCCCGAAGCGATCGTGCGGCTGGGCGAGGCGTACCTCAACCACGGCGACACGGAGAAGGCCCTCGAGCAGTTTCAGGAGTGCCTGGAATCCCATCCGCATCACGAAGCCGTCTTTCGGGCCCGTGTGTTGGGCGCCAGGGCACACGTCGACCGGGGCGAGACCGAAGAGGCCAAGACGCTTCTGCTGAAGAACCTCGACGGCCAAGAGATCGCCCCGGACAGCCGGGAGTATCGCGACTCGCTCTTCGCATTGGGTGAACTGCTCTATCTGGCCGGCGAGTACGACAAGGCCCAGTACCACTTGGAGTACGAGGCCGTGCTTCGCTATCCGGACGATCCCCGCACGCCGGTGGCCCGATTCCGGATCGCCGACTGCTATCGCCAACTGGCCGACGCGGCGCGGGAGAAGCTGGTCGGCGAGCCGCAGCAGATCGCACACGTGGTCCATTCGCGAAAGAGCATGGAACTCTACGGCGAAGCGCTCACGCGTTTTGTCGCCCTGCGCGACGCATTGCGAGCCGAACAAGAGGGGGCCGCCTTGGGACCGCTCGAGCAGCGTATCCTGCGCAATTGTACGTTCGCCGTGGGTGAGGTCGAGTTCGCCCTGGGACAGTTCGAGGCCGCCGTGAGGACCTACACGGCGGTGGCCGACCGCTACCAAGACCAGCCCGTGGCGTTGGAGGCCTTCGTGCGGATCGCCGACGCCTACGTCCGTTTGGACCAGCCGGGCAAGGCCCGCGCCACCTTGGAGCAGGCCAAGCTGGTGTTGAAGCTGATCCGCGACGAACCCCGCTTCGTCGAAGAAACCAACTACACGCCCGAACAATGGGCCCAGCGGCTCGACGAGCTGCTGTGGCTGCGGAGTTTTTAGTCTGCTGATGTCAATCAGTTAGTGCAAGCGACCAGTGCGAGTAATCAGTCCGATGGCCGAATATGAGACCGACGTCCTGGCCGAGTCGATCCGCCGCAAGCGAGAGTGCCTGTTGGCCCTGCGCGACATGGGGCGCAAGCAGCTCGAGTTGATCGACGAAGGCAACATGACCGCGTTGCTCGACGTGCTGGCGGCCAAACAGCGCACGCTGTTGAAGCTGCAGCAGATCGAACGCGCCTTGGATCCGTTTCGCGACCAGGACCCCGAACGGCGCCGTTGGCGGACACCCGAAGACCGCCGGAAGTGTGCCGAGGTGCTCGAGCAATGCGAAGTGCTCTTGGGCGAGATCGTGAACCAGGAGAAGTGCAGCGAGGGTTCGCTGACCCGGCGGCGCGACGAAGCGGCCGGCCGGCTGCAAGGCGTTCATCGGGCGGGCGTGGCCCGCGGTGCCTACGCCGCCGGCGAGCGACTCGGCGGTAGTCAACTCGATCTGCACAGCGAAAGCCCTCAATAGCCACCCACTGGGAAGATCAGGAACCGAACGATGAGCGACGACGTCCAAGTCCATCGGCCCGAAGCGTTCGACGAAACCGCCGTGGCGGCCGAACTCCCGCTACCCGACGGTTCCGCCGACCTGGAAACGGTCCTCTCCGCCTGGCACACGGCCACGTTGCGTTTGGAGCAGACGCACCAGACGCTACGTGAGGAAGTGCGGCGTTTGACCGACGAGTTGGAGGTCAAGAACCGCGAACTGGCCCGCGAAAACCGCCTGGCCGATCTGGGGCGGATGGCGTCGCACGTGGCCCACGAGGTCCGCAACAACCTGGTGCCGGTCACCTTGTACTTGAGTCTGCTGCGGCGGCGGATCTGTGACGATCAGGGCAGCCTCGACGTGTTGGACAAGATCGCCGCCGGGTTCACCGCCCTGGACGTAACGGTAAACGACTTGCTGCACTTCACCTCCGACCGCGACCCTCAGTTGCGGCCTTTCGCGCTGGACGAGTTGATCGAAGAAGTCCACGCGTCGCTGGCCCCGCAGTTGGCCGCCCAGGCCGTCAAGCAGAACGTCGACGTGCCCAACGGACTCCAGGTCCTGGCCGACCGCGACATGCTCCGCCGGGCCGTGCTGAACCTGGTGCTCAACGCCCTGGATGCGATGCCCGACGGAGGGTCGTTGACGGTTACCGCAACGGCAGGCGCCTACGGGGTGGAATTGGAAGTGGCCGACTCGGGGGCCGGGCTCTCGGACGAGGCCACCGAGCGGGCGTTCGAGCCGTTCTTCACCACCAAGTGCGGCGGCACCGGGTTGGGACTGGCCATCGTCTACCGCATTGCCGAGGTCCACGGCGGCGACGTCACGCTGCAAAACTGCCCCGACGGAGGAGCCGCCGTCACCCTGCGCATCCCGCAACAAGCCGCCATGGAGGCCGCCGCATGAGGACCGTACGCGACGCCGACGCCAAACAGACCGATCTCCGCGGCCGGGTGCTGGTGGTCGACGACCATCGCCAGGCCCGCGAGTCGATGGGCGAGGCGCTGAGCCAGTCGGGCCATCAGGTCGGCTGCTGTTCCAGCGCCGCCGAGGCTCTGAAGCGGCTGGAGTCGGAAACCTACCAGTGCGTCGTCACCGACCTGAAGATGCCCGGGATGAGCGGCGTGGAGTTCATCGTGCAGTTGCAGCAGCGGCGATTTGCCGGGCAAGTGGTGATGGTTACCGCCCACGCCACGGTCGCCTCGGCGGTGGCGGCGATGCGTCACGGGGCCTTCGACTACATCGAAAAACCGTTCGACGTCGACCAGCTCGACCGGCTCGTTACCGAGGCGCTGCGCCACGGCGAGTTCCTCGCCCGCCAGGCCGGCGGCGGATCGGCCGACGCGTGTGAGGAGCCGGTGATGATCGGTTCCAGCAACCCGATGGCGGCGTTGCGGGCACGAATCGCCCAGGTTTCCCCCACCATCGAAACTGTCTTGATCACCGGCGAAAGCGGCACCGGCAAGGAACTCGTCGCCCGAGCGATCCACGCCGCCAGCCGCCGCAGCGGCGCCCCGCTGGTGAGCCTCAACTGCCCGGTACTCTCGGCCCACCTGATGGAGAGCGAACTCTTCGGGCACGAACGCGGCGCGTTCACCGGTGCCGACGCCGCGCGGATCGGCCGCTTCGAGATGGCCGACGGCGGCTCGATCCTCTTGGACGAAGTCACCGAGATCGAACTGCCGCTGCAAGCCAAGCTGTTGCGGGTGTTGCAGGAACGCTCCTTCGAGCGCGTCGGTTCCAGCCGCACCGAACGCGTCGACGTCCGCGTGTTGGCCACCACCAACCGCGACCTGCAGGCCGAGGTCGACGCGGGCCGCTTCCGCACCGACCTTTACTACCGCCTGGCCGTGGTGCCGATGAACGTTCCGCCGCTGCGTCAGCGGCGCGAAGACGTGCCCGAGTTGACCGAACATTTCTGCCGGCTCTGCGCCGAGCGGCTGCAGCGCGACCCATGTACGCTCGACCGCTCGGCCGAAGAGTTGCTGCGGGATCACGATTGGCCGGGCAACGTGCGGGAGCTCGAGAACGTGATCACCCGGGCCAACGTGCTCGGCGACGGCCAGCCGATCACCGCCGATCGGCTCCGCCGCTGGTTGATCGCCGGCGACGAGCCGAGCGGCATCACCGGCTCGCACGACGTACCCGTGGGCCTCAGCCTTCAGGAGATGGAACGCAAACTGATCGAAGCCACGTTGGAACACTACCAAGGTCATCGCGAACGCACCGCCAAGGCACTGGGCATCGGCGTGCGGACGCTTTCGGGGAAGCTGCGGCAGTATGGATACGCACCGCGAGAGAAGAGCTTTTCGCGGGCGGCGTAGGGGGGAGGACTGCAAATTGAAAATTGAGAATTGCAAATTGAAAATTGAAAATGGGGAGGGCGCCGGGGATCATCGCGGAGGAGTTGTCGGAGAGGTTGTTGGAGTTTGCGGTTCGAGTTGGAAAGGTCGTGGATGCGTTGCCGAAGTCGCGATTGGGCAGCCACGTCGCAGGACAGCTTGTACGCTGCGGCACGTCGCCGCCGGCAAACTACGAAGAAGGATGTGCCGCGGAGAGTCGGAACGACTTTGTCCACAAGTTGAGCATTTGCCTCAAGGAGTTGCGAGAATCCCGCTTTTGGCTCCGACTCAGCGTGCGGGCAAACCTATTGCCGGGCGCCAAGATGAACGACCTAATCGACGAGTGCCACCAACTCTGCAAGATCATCGGACAATCGGTCGCCACCGCCAAGAGCAAGGGCCGGAACAAGAAATGAAACATCAACCCACAACACGAATTCGCAGACCGCACCCCCCAAACTCCAATCTTCAATTTGCAATCTGCAATTCTCAATTCTCAATTTGCAATTCCCCCGCTCCTCCGGCCGTTTCTGCCGATCGGCAACCTGCAGGTCTTGCCGGTCGAACGCGAACACGGGGCTTTGGGAAAACGAGGGGACTTTCCTCTGAAAACCGCACCGACCACACAAACCTAGAACTCGCATGACGTTAGATACCTCCCGACAATCGAACGCACTGCCGTCGGGGCCATCGGCGGCCGGGGTGTGGCACGTCGGTTGCACGGGCAAGACTCGACGCTGCCGATCGACGGCGGCAACCGCAGCACAAAGGTTCGCATAATGTACTCCGGACTGTTCCAATCGACGACGATCCCGATGCTCCAGGAGGCGGTCAACTTTGCGCAGACCCGCCACACCGTCCTGGCCGGGAACCTCGCCAACATGGACACGCCCGGCTATCAGGCCCGCGATCTCTCGGTCGAAGATTTCCAGCAGAAGCTGAAGGCAGCCGTGGACGAGAAGCGCCGTCCGCGCGAGTCCCTCTTGTCGGAGCCCTGGTCGCCCGGCGGACTTGGCGTCGGCCGCAGCAAGTCGCCCATGGCCGAGGTCTCCGAAAACCCCAAGACGATCACCCGGCACGACAAGGGCGAGATCCGCCTGGAACACGAAGTGACCGAGATCACCAAGAACCAGATGCAGCACAACCTGGCGTTGACGCTGCTGGTCAACCAGTTCCGGCTGTTGCAGACGGCGATTAGCGAACGCGTGTAGGCCTTCCGACGGAAAGTGACAAAGGAGAATCGACATGTTTTCCGCCTTAGACATCAGCACCAGCGGCCTGATGGCGCAGCGTTCGCGGATGCACGCCTGCTCGAGCAACATCGCCAACATGTCGACCACGCACAACGAGAACGGGGTGCGCGTGCCCTACCAACCGAAGTTCGTGATCTTCGAGACGGACGACACCGTGGGGGCCAACGGCGCGGTCGGCGTGCGGGTCAAGTCGGTCGAGACGTCCAACGTCGAGCCCCGTTGGGTCCACGACCCCGACCATCCCGAGGCGATGAAGGACGGCCCCCATCGCGACCATGTCGCCTACCCGAACGTCAACATGATGACCGAGTTCACCAACGCGATGGAAGCTGCCCGGGCGTACGAAGCCAACCTGGGGGCGATGGAAATAACCAAGGACCTCGAACAAAAAACCTTGAGGATTCTGGCCTGATGAACCCCATCCAGAACATATCCGCCGGGACGTCGATGCTGGGGCAGGCCTCCGCCGCAGCCGGCGCGGCGAAGGACTCGGCCCCGTTTACCGATTTCCTGTTGAAATCGATCCACGAAGTCAACGCCATGCAGCAGGACGCCGACGTGGCGGTCGAGCAGTTGATGACCGGGGGCGACGTCAACCCGGCCGAGGTGCTCACGGCCGTGCAAAAGGCCGACGTCGCCTTCCGGCTGATGCTGCAAGTGCGCAACAAGATCGTACAAGCCTATCAGGAAGTGAACAACATCCGCGTCTAACGTGTCCGCTTTTTGCCCCATTGACCGGGCAGCACGCGGCCACGTTTTCCAACGCCAGCCTGACACGAGGTTCCAAGGATGGATTTCCTCAACAAATCGTTTGCCCAACTTAGCGATCTGTTTAAGTCGATGACGCCCGGCGCGCGGATCACAGCCGGCTTGCTGCTGGCCGTGGTGGTGATCAGCCTGGGATATCTGTTCACCCACGAGTTCTCCGGCCCCAACATCGATCTGCTCAACGGCGTGCCGGTGGCGCCGGGCGAATTGGGCGCGATGGAGTCGGCCTTCCACGCGGCCGGGCTGAGCGACTACGACGTCCGCGGCACACAGGTTTTGGTGCCCAAGGGCAAGAAGGCGGCCTACATGGCTGCGCTGGCCGACGGGCAGGCACTGCCGGCGAACATCAATACCGTATTCGACGAGCCGCTCGGCGGCCCCTTCACGCCGCGTCAGGAGCGCGAGCAGAGGATGCGCGTGGCCAAGCAGAAGGCCCTCTCGATGACCATCGGCCTGATGAAGGGCATCCAGCGGGCTCACGTGCTCTACGACGTACGCGAGAAGCCCGGCCTGGCCCGGGCCACGGAGATCACCGCCACCGCCAGCGCCAAGGCCTTCGGCACGCAGAATCTCAGCGGCGAGCAAGTGGCCGCGATCCGCCATCTGGTGGCCGGGGCGATCGCCGGGCTGGAACCCGGCGACGTGACCGTGGCCGACCTCAACGGCCCGATCCACCACAGCAACGGTACCCAAAACGGCGGCAGCGTCGACGACGACGTCTTCGCCGGACTGACCCAGGCCTGGGAGGAGGACACTAACGCCAAGATCCTCGGCTCGCTGAGCTACGTGCCCGGGGTCACCGTCACCAGCACGGTGGTGCTGAACAAGGATCAACTGAATCGCACTGTCAGACAAAAACACGACAAGAGCACGGTGGCGCTGAGCGAGAGTCGAAACGAGAGCAGCGAGACCGTCGAGGGCGGCGGGCCGGCGGGTGATCCCGGCTACGGGGCCAACCAAACGGTCAACCCGAACATGGGTGGCTCGATCAGCCGGGCCGGAGCTACCGGCTCCCGTGAGGACAAGACCACCGAGAACAGCGACGTCCGTCAGGTGCCGTTGACGACCGAAGAGCAGGAGTTGATAACGGCCCCCATGACACCGGAGCGGGTGGCCGTCTCGATCGGTATTCCGGTGAGCTACTTCGAGGACATCTGGCGCCGGCAAAACCCGACGGAAGAAGGCGCCGAGCCGCAAACCCCCGACGCCGCGGCGTTGCAGAAGATCGAAGACGACGAGACGACCAAGATCCGGGCCTATGTGGCCAATATCCTGCCGGACCCGATCGACACCAGCGCCGCCGCCGCGGGAGCCCCGGCCCCGATCGACAAGACCACGCTGGTCTCGATCAACACGTTCCAAGACATCAAGGCCCCCGAGATCCCCGGACCGGGATTCGCCGATAACGCCTGGGCCTGGCTGGGCCAATACTGGAGCACCCTGGGGATGGTCGGCCTGGCCGCGTTCAGCCTGGTGATCTTGCGATCAATGATCAAGACCACTCCGGCCACGGCGGCAGCGGCGCCGGCGGTTGCCGAGGAGACGCCGGCCGTTGCCGGTGCGATCGAAGACGAAGAAGACGAAGAGGAAGCCGCCGCGATCGTCAACCGCCTGGGACGCTTCTCCGGCAGCGGGCGGTCGCTGCGCGACGAGTTGTCGGATCTGGTCCAGGAAGATCCCGATAGCGCAGCGAACATCTTGAGGACTTGGATTGGAAGTGCGGGGTAGCGGTGGGGGGAGTGGGAGTTAGGAGTTCGGAGTTAGGAGTGGAGGGTGGTGGGTGGTGAGTGGTGAGTTGGGAGCAGGGGGTGAGGAGTTGGGGGTGAGGAGTTGGGGGTGGAGAGAGGCGAGTATGGAAGGCTTGGGGGCGGGCCTTCTATTGGCGGCTTGACAAAGACAGAAATCACGGCTTCCCGATGCGAACACGGCAGCAACCTATCGCGAAAACCGGCTCGGCCGACCCCGGGCTGCGCAAGGCGGCGATCTTGCTTTCGGGCTTGGATCGCGCGGCGGCCGATGCGATGCTCGAGGCGATGGGACCCGAACAGGCCGAAGAAGTTCGCCGGGCGACCATCGCGCTGGGGCGGATCGATCCGCAAGAACAACGCCGCGTAATCGACGAGTTCTTCCAGGTGCGGCCGATGATGCCGCAGCAGCAGCCGTCGGGTATCGAACTCGACGACCGCTTGGCCCGACGCCTCGGCATGTCCGCCGGGCTGTCGACACGGGAGGAGCAGCCGCCGAGTTCGATCGATCTGGTAGCCGATTCGGCAGCAGATTCGGTCGGCGGCCGCACTACGCCGTTCGACTTCCTCCAGGAAACCGAGGGCGACAAGCTGGCCCGGGTGTTGGCGAGCGAACGTCCGCAAACGGTCGCTCTGGTGCTTTCCCACCTGTCGTCGAAGCGTGCCGGCAGCGTGCTGGTCCGGCTGCCCGCCGGTCTTCAGACCGAGGTCCTTCGGCGGCTGATCGAGTTGGAAGAAACCGATCCGGCCGTTCTGCGGGAAGTGGAGCAGGCGCTGCAAGCGCGGCTATCGCAGCAGGTCCGGATGCAGCGACGCCGGGTGGCCGGGGTGCAGGCGATCGCCGGGATTCTGGCAGAATCTGAAGGCGGCGCGCGGATGCAGATTCTCGACAACCTGGCCGCACACGATCGCCCGCTGGCCGAACGGCTGGGCCTGAGGCGGCTGGCTTTCGACGACCTCACGCGGCTGGACGATGCATCGTTGCGGGCGGTGTTCGACGCGGCCGGTCCGGAGACCGCGATGACGGCCCTGGTGGGTGCCCCGCCGGCGTTGATCGACCGCATCGTACGGCCGTTATCATCCGGCGACGCGGCGGTCTTCCGCCGCCGGCTCGACCACCCCGGCCCGATCCGCCTTTCCGATCTGGAGCGCGCGCGGCAGCAGGTTGCCGAAGAGGCCTGCCAGATGGCCGTCGAAGGACGCATCCGACTACCCAACGAGAGAACCCGGGCGGCCGCCTGACACGGCGGCAAGCCGCAACAGGCGGCGTTTGCGGCCGCCAAAACCGACACGAATTGCCCATGCCCACCATCATCCGAGCCACCGAACGCAACCGCGGCGTCCACGGCGTGGCCTACAACCTCAATGATATGAACGCCCGGGCGGAGCGTTACCTCAACGAGGTCCGCGCCGAGGCGGGCAAGATCGTGGCCGAAGCCCGGCGCGAAGCGGAGAAGATCCGCCGACGGGCTGCCGAAGAAGGCCGTGCCGCCGGACGCGGCGAGATCGAAAAAATGGTCCAGGGCCGATTGGCCAACGTGTTGCCGGCACTAGGGCAAGCCGTCAAGGACATCCAACACGCCAAACACGCATGGCTGAAGCGATGGGAAGCCACCGCGGTCCACGTTGCCGCGGCGATCGCCGGACGCGTGATCCGCCGCGAATTGACACGGCAACCGGAGATCCGACTTCAACTCGTCCGCGAAGCCCTGGAGTTGGCCTCCGGGAACTCGCAATTGCGGATTCGGCTGAACCCGGACGATCACCAGTCGATCGCCAAACAAGTCAAGATGCTAACCGATGAGTTGGCGCCCTTGGCCGCCGCCGAGATCATCCCCGATCCGGAGATCACCCCCGGCGGCTGCCGAGTAGAAACGCGCTTCGGTGCGATCGATCAGCAGATCGAGAAGCAGTTGGAGCGGATTGAAGAGGAGTTGGCGTGAAGGTAGTAGGCAGTAGACGGTAGGCAGTAGGCGGTATGGAATCGGTTGAAATCATCAATTGCCAATCCTCAATCACAAATCATGAATCCCAAATCATAAATCCATCGTGTTGAGCATTGCCGAACAACTCGAAACCGTGATGCCGACGGCACTGTCCGGGACGGTGGCCAGTACGGTAGGGATGACGGTCTCGGTGGTCGGCTTTCCGGCGCCGGTCGGCGCGGTGGCCGAAATCGAACGCGAGACGGGCGGCCCGCTGGCGGCCGAAGTGATCGGCTTCCGCGACGAAATGACCGTCCTCTATCCCTTCAGCGACCTGGCCGGCGTGCGGCACGGCAACCGGGTGCGGCTGGCGCGGACAGTTCGCTGGCTGAAGGTCGGCGAGAAGTTGCTCGGGCGGGTCGTCGACGCGTCGGGCAACGTGGTCGACGGGAGGCCGCAGCCCATGTTGCACGAAAGGGCCTCGTTCGCGCGTCGTCCGCCGCATCCCTGCCGCCGGCCCAGGATCGATCGGCCGTTGTCGACCGGCGTTCGAGTGATGGACGGCATGATGAGTTGCGGCCGCGGCCAACGGATGGGCATCTTCTCCGGCTCCGGCGTGGGCAAGAGCGTGCTGTTGGGCATGATGGCACGGTATACGGCGGCCGACGTGATCGTGATCGCGCTGGTCGGCGAACGGGGACGCGAGGTGAACGAGTTCATCGAGCGCGATTTGGGCCCCGAAGGCCTTGCCAAAAGCGTGGTCGTGGTGGCGACCAGCAACGAGCCGGCGTTGATCCGCGTGCAGGCGGCCTCGACGGCCACGGCGATCGCCGAACACTTCCGCGACCAGGGCAAGGACGTGCTGCTGTTGATGGACTCGCTGACCCGCTTCGCCTTCGCCCAACGAGAGATCGGCCTGGCTGCCGGCGAGCCTCCCACCACGCGGGGCTATCCCCCCTCGGTGTTCGCCCTGCTGCCGAAGCTGGTCGAACGGGCGGGCCGCAGTGCCCGAGGAAGCATTACCGCCTTTTACACCGTGTTGGTCGAGGCGGACGATCCCAACGAACCGATCAGCGACGCCGTCCGTGGGCTGCTCGACGGACATACCTGGCTTTCGCGCGACCTGGCCTCTCGCGGACACTACCCGGCGATCGACGTGCTGGGCAGCCTCAGCCGGCTGATGCCCGAGGTGACCGACGAAGAACATCGTCAGGCCGCCTTCACCCTGCGCGAGTTGCTCTCGGCGTATCGCGACCACGAAGACCTGATTTCGATCGGGGCCTATCGTCAGGGCACCAACAAGACGGTCGACGCGGCCGTCGAGATGATGGACGACTTGAACCAATACCTCCGCCAGCCGGTGGCCGAACCGTCGAACATGGACGACGCCCGCGACGGCCTGATCCGGCTGAAGCAGCAATACGCTCAACGGCTCGCGAGCGTGGCAGCCGCCGGGCAGCCCGATGCACAACCCGCCGGGCAGCCCAGTGGACAACCCGGGCGTCCGGCCGCCCAAGCTCCCGCACCTTCACCGTAACCTCGACCCACCGACCGTCATCCTATGCCCAAGTTCCAATTCCGATTGGCGACGCTGCTGCGGCTCCGCGAGGCAACTCGCGACGAGCGGCGCGGACGGCTTGCCGAGGCCTATCGGGTGGACGAAGTGGTCGAGGCTCAGCTCGAGAGCGTCGCCGGCGAATTGGATTGGCTACGCGGCCGGTGCCGCCGGGTCGCCGGCCCGGGCAAGGTCGACGTCGATCAACTCACGGAAACGCAGCGTTACGAACTGGCGCTTCGCGCCCAGCAGATGCAGCTTCGACAGCAGCGCGAACAGGTGGCCGTCGAGATCGAACGCCGGCGACGGGCCCTGATCGCCGCGGATCGCGACGTCCGCGTCTTGGAGAAGCTTCGCGACCGCCAGGCCGAGAACCACCGCCAGACGGAGAACCGGTTGGAAATCAAGCAGCTCGATGAGGCGGCCGGCCTGTTGGCCGCCCGAAAGGAGGCCCGATGATCTCGCGACTCCTACGCAGCGGTACGAAGTGGTTCGTCTACTTCTGCCTTGCCACGGTCTTGGCCCAGGTGGCCTTGGCCGGCTATTTCACGGCCACCTGGGGCGTCGATCGCGACAAGGCGATCAAGATTCTGGCCGTGCTGCAAGACGTCGACCTCTACGAACTTCGCAAAGAGGCCGAAGACGAACTGCAAACCACCACCGCCGAGCAGCCCTCCTACGAAGCGGTGATCGACGCCCGGGCCAAAGACGTCCTCGACGTGCAACTCCGTTTGGAGGCGCTGGCCACCGGCATGGAACAACTCGCTTACGAGCAACGCAAGCTGCGCGCGGAGAAAGAGCGTTTCGAGGGCATCAAGGCCAACTTCGATCGCCAGTTGATCGCTATGCAGGAAGGCGCCGCCGCCACCGGCGTGGAGAACTTCCGCGTAACGCTCGAGTCGCTCAAAGCGGACGAGGCCAAGATTCAACTTGTCAAGATGCTCGAAGATAACGATATCGACCAGGAAGAGCGGCTGAATATCGCCGTGGTGGTGCTCAGTAGCATGACCACGGTCAAGGCGTCGAAGATCATGGCTGAATTCAAGACCGACGCCGAGTTGACGCAGCTCTACGAAGTGCTCAAACGGATGCGCCAAGGTGAGCCGGAGAACGGCATGCAGGAGAAGACGCTCGAGCAACTCCAGGGCGCGAGTCCCCCCGTTTCCTAGAGACGTCGCGCCGTGGGCCTGCGATTGCAGGGAGGCCAAAAGGACAAGGATATGTCACAAATCAAGCTAGACCACGCCGCCGGGCTGACGCCGCTGGAATCCGGACTGCTCGACGCGGGCCTGTTCCGCGGCAAGTCGATGCCGGCGGAATCGTTCGACGATCATCTGCAGCGCGCCGGCAGCCGCGCCGACGAAGCGGCCGCCGCCGATCCGATCGAACCGGCCGAAAACCAATCTCCGAATACGCAAGCGGCGGCCGACGACCGGCGAGACGACCGCCGAGACGACGTCCCCGAAGACTCCTCGGCCGATGACGCTCCACGTGCCGACGATGCCCCGCAAGCCGACGACGCACGGGGCGACGATGCCCAGCCGGCAGAAACCGGCGAAGAGGCCGACGAGCAGGAGTCGGCCGACGGCGCCGAGACGGCATCGGAGGAAACGGCCGAGGAAGAAGCCGACGGCAAGCAGCAAACCGAACAGACCGAACTGATCGAAACCGTCATCGCGCCGGAACACGGAGCAGACTCGCTACCCACGAACACCACGCCCGACGCAACCGCAAACGTACCCAAAGAGGAGGCGAAGATCGAAGTTGCCGTACCGGCGGCCGACCAGACCGATGCCGTAAGCCCGGAGGCGGAGGGTGACGCGAATCAGAACGCCTCGGACGAAGCACATCGAGTGCAGCAGGTCGCGGCCGAAGCCGTGACGGAAGAGCGGCCCGTCGAAGGGTCGACGAAGGTTGCCCCAAAGGCGGTCGAAACCGGCGCCGATCAGACACAACCGCAGGGCGACCCGGCCTCGAATACGCCAGATCGAGACAGCGACGGCGAGACCTTCCGCAGAGAGAACGCCGGCCAGATCGAACACGAACGGGACGCGGCGACCGAGCGCGACGCCGACCGCAATGAGCCCTCGGCCGACCAATCGACGCGGCGGCTGGCCGAACAATCGGCGAAAGCCGAACAAGCCACGCAGGCTGAACCAACGTTGGCCGCGCCTGAGTCACCGGCGCCGGCGCGGCGCCGCGGCAGCAAGGAGTCGGCAGCCAACGATCGCACGGTCCGAGAGAATCCGCAGCAACCGGTACAGAATCCGACGCCCACGTCGCCGGTCGAGACGGCCGCGGCGCCGACGGTCTTTGCCGATCGCGCCGCCGCCAACGCCGAGAGTCCGGCAGAGATGGTGGAAACGGCGGCTGCAACGCCGGCGGGTACCGGCAGCGACAACCCGTCGAACGTTCCGCTGCGTGCATCGTCGGCAACGGCGGCGCGAGTCGAAACCTCCGGGCGCGCCGCGCAAACCACCGAGACCGGGCAGGTCGACCGGGAGCGATTCGTGCAGCGCGTGGCCAGGGCGTTTCGCACGATTGGCGGGCGCAACGGCACCGTGCGGCTGAAGCTCAGCCCTCCGGAACTCGGCTCGCTGCGACTGGAGATCACCGTCCGCAACGGGGTGATGACCGCCCGGGTCGAGGCCGAGACGCCGACCGCCCGGAATCTGTTGCTGGACAATCTGCCCGCCCTCCGCGATCGGTTGGCCCAGCAAGACATCAAGATCGAGCAGTTCAACGTCGATCTGTCGGATCGCTCCGGCGGCGGGCTTCCCGAGCCGTCGGACGACTTCCCCGGATCGCAGGATCGCCAGAACCACGGGCAATCCGCGCAAGGCGACGCGGAGGGCAATGCCGAAGCAGACACCCCGGAACAGACCGGCGCGCCGCGGCGGCCGGGTGAATCGACTCGCCTGAACGTGATCGTCTAGGAGCCGCCCCGGCCGGTGAAAGACAACGGCTCGGTGAAAGACAACGGCTCGGTGAAAGATAACAAGGAACCACGGCATGTCATCAGTACCCTCGCTCGGTCCGGTTGGTCAGAGCGGCCAACAGACGACCACCGGCCACGATGCCTTCCAGGAAGTCGACATGGACGACTTCCTGCGGATGATGATCGCCGAGTTGCAACACCAGGACCCGTTGAACCCGATGGACAACGCCCAGATCCTCCAACAGATCAGCCAGATTCGCGAGATCGAATCGAACGACAAGCTGACGACCACGTTGGAGGGAATCCTGCTCGGACAGAACGTGGCCACGGCGGCGGGCATGATCGGCCAGTGGGTGGCGACCGATCTGGACGGAGACAATCCGGCGGCCGGGCGCGTCGACCGGGTGGGGATCGACGGCGGAAAACGGATGGCCTACATCGACGGCCGCCCGCTGGCGATGGCCGACGTCGCGCACATCGTGCCGGAGGAACTCGGTCAGCAGTTGGCCGAAGCCATGACGATGATCGGACGGCGAGTCCAGGTCGACGAAGGCTCGGTACCTACGGGCCTCTCGCCGATCGGGCACGTGAGGAAGATCTCGATCGTCGACCAAACGGCCCGACTCCACATCGGCGATCAACTGAGGGACTTCTACACGGTGGCACCGGAAGAGATTCGGAAGGTTTTGGCGGACGAATAGCATCGCGGCCCGCACCGCGGTTATTCAGATAGCGTAGTGAATCGAGCGCCACAGGCGCAGAAAAGGAGATATCCGATGGGACTGGCATCTGCACTCAGCACGGCGTTGACCGGTTTGACCGCCGCCGAAGCCACGATCGACGTGGTGGGCAACAACCTGGCGAACTCCAACACGGTGGGATTCAAGGCCTCGACGGCCAGCTTCGCCACGCAGTTCCTGCAGACGCAGAGTTTGGGCTCTTCCCCCACTCCTACCGACGGCGGCACCAACCCCCGGCAGATCGGCTTAGGAACGATGGTCGCCGACATCACGCCCAACTTCAACCAGGGCACCATCGAACTCAGTTCGAACCCTACGGACATGGCCATCCAGGGCGACGGGTTCTTCATCGTCGAAGGCGGCCAGGGTGAAGAACTCTACACCCGAAACGGCATCTTCAAGATGAACTCCGACAGCGAGATGGTGACCATCACCGGCAACCGTCTGTTGGGCTACGGCGTCGACGAGGACTTCCAAATCCAGACCGGCACGCTGGAGCCGATCACGATCCCCGTGGGGTCGGCCGCGGTGGCCCAGGCAACCGCCAACGTCTATCTCGAAGGCACGCTCTCACCCACCGGCAACGTGGCCGACACGGGCGAGATCATCCAGACGGCCGTTCTCGGCGACGCCACGTACGCGGCCCCGTCGAGTGCCGGCGTGTCGACGGCGCTGGCCCAAGTCGTCGACGTCTCCGCGACCACGCTAACCGCCGGTGCGTTCGGCGTTCCCGGCGTCGACGGCCTGACGACCAGCGGCGAGTACAAGTACCGGGTTGCCTTCTACGACCCGAATACGGATACCGAGGGCCTCATTTCGGCCGTCATGACGGACACGCTCGGCGCGGCCGAGAACCAGATTACGCTGGCCGCTTTGCCGTCCGACGCGACCGCCACCTACACGCAGACGCGGATCTACCGCACCGTGGCCAACGACGACAGCACGTACTATCTGCTGACGACGGAACCGATGGGCACGGCAAACTACGTCGACCAGACGACCGACGCCGCCTTGGTGGCCGGCGACCAACTCGACGACAGCCTGCTCAGCGGCAGCTACAAGTACCGGGTGACGTTCTATAACTCGCTGACCGGCGTGGAGAGCCGCCCCACGGCGCCGATCGACGCCGGCGTGATCGACAACGGGCGGTTTCAGTTGATCGACCTGCCCACCGGCGATCCCCTCGAATGGATCGACCGGCGGATCTACCGCAATACCTCCACCAATCCAAATTCGTACTACCGCGTCGGCGAAATCGTCGGCGACGTCACCACGGCGGGGTTGGTCTTCACCGATCACACCACCGACACGCAAATCGCCGCCGATCCGGTCACGCACACGGAATGCGATCTCGACGGGCCGACCATCGGCAACAACACGCTGCTGACCGACGTGCTGCAGCGCACCGGCGACAACTACGATCAGGTGTTCGAAGAAGGCACCTTGAGCTTCGCCGCCAAGAAGGGCGGCCGCACGCTTTCGGCCAAGGAGTTCACCGTAACCGCCACCACCACCGTGCCGGACTTGATCGACTTCATGGAGCAGGCATTGGGGATTCAGGAACCGACGCCGGACAACGGGATTCCCAACGACGTCAGCGGAGATCCGCCCGGCGGCACCATCAAAGACGGCCGCATGCGCTTCGTCGGCAACGGCGGAACCGAGAGCCGGATCGAAATCGGGCTCGGCGGCATGAAACTCACCGACGCCACCGGCACCGAAACGGTCGACATGCCTTTCTCGTCGGCGCAAACGGCCGTCGGCGAAAGCGCCTCGGCCGACTTCCTGGTCTACGACACCCTGGGCATCCCGCTCTCGGTCCGCATCAGCGCCGTGCTGGAATCGCAAAGCAGCACGGCGACCAATTACCGCTGGTTCGCCGATTGTTCGGAAAACGACCCCACCACCGGCTCGGCGATCGCCGTGGGGACCGGCGTGATCTCATTCGACGGAGAGGGCAACGTCACCTCGGCCAGCGAGGCGACCGTCTCGGTCAAACGCGAAACGGTTTCTTCGGCCACGCCGCTGGAATTCGAGTTGGACTTCTCCCAGCTTTCCGGACTCTCCACCGATAACAGCAATCTGGCCGTCTCGCGGCAGGACGGTTCCGGCCCGGGCGTGTTGACCAGCTTCATCGTGGGTGAAGACGGGGCCATCAAGGGCGTCTTCAGCAACGGCGTTACCCGCGACCTGGGGCAACTCCGCCTGGCACGCTTCGGCAACGCGTCCGGCCTGGAGCAGCGGGGCGAGAACCTCTACTCGACCGGTGTGAATTCCGGACTGGCGGTGACCGGCAACCCCGGCGAGCAAGGCATCGGCACCATTATCTCCGGAGCCCAGGAACTTTCCAACACCGACATCGGGGCCAACCTGATCGACTTGATTCTCGCCTCGACCATGTATCGGGGCAATACGCGCGTGATTACCACGTCGCAGCAGATGCTCGACGAACTGCTTTCGTTGAGAAGGTAGAGCAGTAGGTAGTATGCAGTAGACAGTAGGCAGTATGAAGTGAGTAGTGGACGGTTATGATCAAATTGACGCGGCTCGACGGGGAGCCATTTATCCTGAACGCAGACTTGATCCGGTACGTCGAGGCCCGGCCGGACACGTTCATTACGTTGACCACGGGCGACCGGATCGTGGTTGGCGAGTCGATGGACGAGGTGCTCCGCCGCGCCGTGACGTACCAGCAGGCGAAGCAGATGATCCCCTCGCCGCAGAGCCTCGCGGCGGCCGTCGGACCACGGAGTGAGGAAAGCTAGTCGATGGACATCGCCACCATCATCGGCCTGTTGCTGGGGACCTGCCTGATCGTGATCTCGATCATGGTCAAGTCTCCGCTGGATGCCTTCTACGACACCTCGTCGGTGTTGGTAGTCATTGGCGGGTCGATTTCCGCGGTGCTGATCTGCTTTCCGTTGAAGAGCTTTCTGGGTACCTTCAAAGTGGCCAAGAACGTCTTCTTCAACAAGCAGCAAGATATTGCCGAGTTGATCGAACTGATCGTCTCGCTGGCCGAGACCGCCCGCCGCGACGGGCTCCTGGCCCTGGAAGGAAGACTCGAAGAGATCGACAACACGTTCGTGGTGTTGGGAATCCAGATGGCGGTCGACGGCACACGCCCGGAAGTCATCGAAGACATCATGCGGACCGAAATGGACGCCGTGGCCACGCGGCACCGCAACGGCAAAGAGGTCGTCGCCCAGATGGGCCGTTTTGCGCCGGCGTTCGGCATGATCGGAACCTTGATGGGCCTGGTGATCATGCTCGGCGACATGAGCCCGGACACGATCGGAGCCGGCATGGCCGTGGCCCTGTTGACGACGCTTTACGGGGCCGTGTTCTCGAACCTGTTTCTGCTGCCCTTTGCCGAGAAGTTGGGGTTCATCGACAAACACGAATTGCTGGCCATGGAGATCATCGTCCGCGGCATCATGGGTATCCAATCCGGCGACAACCCGCGCGTAATCGAACAGAAGCTCAGCACGTTCATCCCGCCGAAGTCGAGGGCACACGCCCAGGAGGCGGCTTGAGCCGATGCCCGACGCACCGCAAGAAGAAAAAGCCGAAATCCCCGAGTGGGTCGTCACCTTCGGCGACATGATGTCGCTGTTGCTGACGTTTTTCATCATGCTATTCTCCATGAGTGAAATGAAAGAAGATCAACTTTACCAGGCGTATATGGACGCGTTGAACAAGCAATTCGGCTACGACAAAGCGACTATGGCATCGGTCCCCGGCGACGCCCAGCCGAAGAACTCCATCTTGGCCAAGCTCGCCAGCCTGGGTCGGGCCATGCGGGCCCATACGATGCGCGGAGGAAACAAGGTCAAAGCGCCGGTCGGCGAACATCCGCGCGTTAGTGCGATCAGTCTCTCGCACAATCCGGCCAGGGGGTGCGTGATCGTGTTCGAGAAAGACTCCGCCGCATTGACCGATGCACACAAACAGAAACTCCGCGTTGCGGCCGGGCAAATCGGCGGCAAGCCGCAAAAGGTCCAAATCCGCGGCCATACGGTCAAGGGCCCCATGGCCCCCGGCGGCCCGGATCATTGGGATCTTGCCTACAACCGGTGCAAAAGCACCATGCTGTTCCTCGTTGAAACCGGGATCGACCGCCGCAGGATCCATTTTGGCGTCTTTGCCGACAACGAGCCGCAGACTACCGAGCCCGACCCGAAACGCCAGGCGCAAAACGCCCGCGTGGAGGTGATGGTGCTCCCGGAATACGTTAGCAAGGCGGTTGCCGGCGATTTGGCGACGCCTGCAAAGGGCGGTTCCACGCCGGGCGAACCCCCCGGGGCCGGAAAACATCCTAGAGTTGATAACAGAGGCGATCCGCTCCGCCCTACTCCGTCTGCTCCCGAAAAGCCCGGGGAGACGGCGCCGGACGGAAATCCAGAGTCCCCCCGTTAGCAACCCGACCATGGCCGAACAAACACCCAATCCGATCGATCCATTCCCGGACGACGACGCGCCGATCCAAGGCGGGACGTCGCTGTTTGGGATGATCAAGATCCTGGCGTTCGTGGTAGGCGTGATCGCCGTGGAGCTGGCCGTGGTCTTCATGGTATGGCCCAGCGCCGCCGAGACGGCCGAGATGGCCCGAAGCAGCATGGGCGCGGACGCCGCAGAGGGAGGCGAGGAGGAGCCCGAAGACGTTCCGCTGGCCGATCAGACGGAAGTCGACTTGGGCGAATTCGTGGTGACTTCCTATCAACCGGTCTCCAATACGACGCTGCGGATCGACTTCCACCTCTACGGCACGGTGGCCAAGGACGACGAATCCGAGTTTCTCAACTTGATCGGAGGCAACTTGCAGCGGTTTCGCGCCGAGATCATCACCCTGGTCCGCAAGGCAGAAGTGGGCGACTTGATGGACCCGGAACTGGGGTTGCTCAAGCGGCAAGCCCTGAAAACAACCAACCGACTCCTCGGCAAGCCACTGCTGCAGGAGATCCTCTTTCCCGATTTCTCCTTCGTAGAGACTTAGGGCCCAATACACCAGCAGGAACGGATTCCGATGGCTGACGACAACCTGATGGATCAGACCGAGATTGAGCGGTTGCTCAATCAGGCCGAGGACGAGGCCGGCGTGGAGTCCGGCGAGTCCTCCGCGGCCGCCAATCCGGCTGGCAATCCGGCCGACGCCACACCCGCCGCAGATCAGGGCGACGGGGGGCTGGGTCAGAGCGATATCGAATCCCTCCTAAACCAAGGGGCCGGCGATTCGCAAGGCGCCCCGGCGGCTGCGCCGACACAAGCGGCCGCCCCCTCAGACGCCACCGACGCCGACAAGCTGCTGGGCCAGAACGACATCGAGAAGCTGCTCGGTCAGGCCCAGTCGCCCGGTTCGGCGGCGCAGCCTCCGGCATCTGCACAGTCCGGGGCGCAGCCGGGACCGGTCCTCGGCGAGAGTGGAATCGCCCAGGGCGACGTCGAGTGCCTGCTGAGCCAGGCCGAGCGGGCCTTGGCGTCGGTCGAGGCGGCAGATACCGGCAACATGCCCGAGGGCGTCAGGTCGTTCGAATTCACCGAACTGGCCGGGGCGCCCGCGTCGACCGAAAACGCCACGATCGATCTGATTCGCGAGGTGGAGTTGGATCTGAAGATCGAGCTGGGGCGAACGCACATGTATCTCGAAGACGTGCTGAAGCTCCGCAAGGGCTCGGTCGTCCCGCTGGACAAGCTGGCCGGCGATCCGGTCGACATCTACGTCAATGGGCGGCTGATCGCCCGCGGCGAAGTGCTGGTGATGAACGACAATTTCTGCGTACGTGTGGCGG
The DNA here is from genome assembly GCA_964472545.1 of uncultured Planctomycetaceae bacterium. Lineage (GTDB taxonomy): Bacteria > Planctomycetota > Planctomycetia > Pirellulales > Thermoguttaceae > CAYYNP01. The sequence continues at coordinate 34,636 of CAYYNP010000017.1, forward strand.
AGCTGCTCGCCGGAGTGAGTGCGTCGGCGTAGGTTCCCGCTCCACGAGAACGTAACGGCATACACAAACAATCGAGGGTCGATGATGCGAGGAAACCCCGCTAGTAGATGTTGCCCGGCGAATGGTCCCGGGCACTATCACCCCGTATCTATATCGGCCAATAATCGCGGGCGGCTTTAGCCGAAACCTGGCCGGATTCGGCCACGATGAGGAAGTGCACGGATGCCTTCAATAGTCGGAATAATGGATTGCCCCAAGAGTCGTGGTGCGTCGAGACGCACCCTACATTGTGTGCCAGCCGTGCTTGTGCTGCTGTTGGCCGCCGGCGGGGCGACGGGTCTGTCGGCCCAGACGCCGGATGCCACAGCGCCGCCATACGGTCACGGCTACCCGCCGAGCGAACCACCCACTGCCTGGACGCCCCATCAGCCCGTGCAGTCGGTGTTGCCGGCCTCGTATCACGCCCCCTTGCCGCCGGATAGCCCGCCGCCGGACGGCCAGCCGGCGGCTTCCGCCAATGCGGCGGCCACCGTTTCGGCAGCCCCGCCTTTGGAAGCGCCGTCTTCGCAAGCGCGGCCTTCGGGAGCATCGTCGGCCGAGTCGGCAGCCTCGTCCGAAAAGACCGACGGCGGCATGTCGCTCGCACCGCCGCGGGAAGACACCGGGGAGTCGCTGCAACTGGCGCCCCCGGCCGATCGCGCCGGCAACGGCGGCGGAGGGCTTCCCTCGGCGGTCACGGTCGTCGGCTCGCTGGCGTTGGTGTTGGGACTCTTCTTCCTGGTCGCCTGGGCAATGCGCCGCACGGCCCCGGCCGCCGGAGCAACCTTGCCCGGCGAAGTCTTCGAGGTGCTCGGCCGCGCCCCCATGTCCGGCCGCCAACAGGCCTACCTGCTGCGTTGCGGCAACCGGTTGGTACTGGTGTCGGTCGGGGCCGAAGGATCACAGACGCTGACGGAAATCACCGACGCGACCGAAGTCGACCGCTTGGCCGGTCTCTGCCGTCAGGCTCGCCCCAACAGCGCTACGGCCGTCTTTCGCCAGGTCTTTCAGCAGTTCGCGCCGAGCAGCCCCGCACAGCCGCAACCGGAACCGGCCACAGGCGGCGGATCGGAGGATCGTCATGCCGCATAGAGCCCATGATAGTAAACGTCTCGCTCCGCGAGATAGAGCCCATGATAGTAAACATCTCGCTCCGCGAGATGTCGGTCCGTCTCGCGGAGCGAGACGACTACTATCGATTGTCGCTCTGACTCTCGTCTCGCTGTCGCTGCTGCCGGCGGCCACCGCCCAGGATCGCCCCGATCCGACCTATAGCCCCGGCAATCTGGACGCTCCCGCAGAGCTCAATCCGGCCTCTCCCGGCGACGCATCGGATCGGCCGCTGTTGCCCGAGGGGCTGGCCGGCGGACCGGAGAAGTGGGCCAGCCCGGAGGGACTCAGCTCGACGATCCAGGTGATGCTGCTGTTGACGGTGCTGAGCATGGCGCCGGCCGTGTTGCTGATGACGACGTGTTTCGTGCGGATCGTGGTCGTGTTGGGGCTATTGCGTCAGGCGATCGGCACGCAGCAACTCCCGCCGAGTCAGGTGATCACGTCGCTGGCGTTGTTCCTTACGCTGCTGATCATGGCGCCGGTCTGGAAGCGCGTCTACAACGACGCGATCGTTCCCTACACCGAGAAACAGATCACGCTCGAAGAGGCGTGGACCGCCGGCGTGCAGCCGATCCGTCACTTCATGGCCCTGCAGATCAAGCGGACCGGCAACGACGACGACGTGCGGATGTTCGTAGGCTATCTGCCCGCCGGATCGGTTCCCGACGACTACGGCTACGACGACGTGCCGCTGCAGGCCCTGTTGCCGGCCTTTATGCTCAGCGAGTTGAAAACGGCCTTTTTGATCGGATTTCAGATCTACCTGCCCTTTTTGATCCTCGACATGGTCGTGGCCAGTGTGATGGTCTCGATGGGCATGTTGATGTTGCCGCCGGTGTTGATCTCGCTGCCGTTTAAGCTCCTGCTGTTCGTGCTGCTCAACGGCTGGCACCTGGTGGTGGGGATGTTGATGGAGAGCTTTCAGCCGTTTACGTGACGGGAGGAGTAGTAGGTGGTAGGCAGTAGGCGGTATGCAGTAGGCAGTACGCAGCAGGCAGTAGAGAAGAAGCAACCGGTTCCCAAACTGGAGTTTGGGAACCAGTTGAAGAGTATTCCATTGGAACGGAAATCACAAATCATCAATCATAAATCACAAATCCAAAATGGATCCCGTAGACGCTATCGATCTTGGCCGTGAGGCTATCTGGACGACACTGCTGATCGCTTCGCCGGTGCTGGTGGCGGGTGTGGTGGTGGGGTTGTTGATCGGGCTGTTTCAGGCGCTGACGCAGATTCAGGAACAGACGGTGACCTTCGTGCCCAAGATCGTCGCCATGATCCTGGCGTTGAGCCTGATGCTGCCTTGGCTCGTTACGCGCATGTTGCAGTATTCCGGCGACCTAATCGAAGGCATCCCCGGCAGGTTCTAAGTACGATGGATTGGCTCACGCAGATCGATACCGAGAAGTTCTTGCTCTTCACTCTGGTGCTTACCCGAGTGAGCGGGCTGACGATGACGGCGCCGATCTACGGGACCAAGGACGTACCGATGCAGGTCCGAGGGCTGTTGGCCGTGACATTGGCCCTGCTGATCACGCCCGGCCAGTGGGACACGCCGATCGTGTATCCCCAAAACACGCTGAACTACATGGTCTTCGTGGGGGCCGAGTTGTTGATCGGCGTCTGCCTGGGGCTGGGAGTGATGCTGCTCTTCTCGGGCGTCTACTTAGCCGGCCAACTGATCGGCCGGGTCGGCGGGCTGATGCTGGCCGACGTCTTCGACCCGGGGCTGCAAGCCAGCGTGCCGACCATCTCCCGGCTGCTCTATATAGTCACGCTGGCCGTGTTCGTTTGCAGCGGCGGACACCGGATGGTGATGGCCGCGCTGCTGGATACCTTCGCGGCGATACCGACCGGCGGGGGCGCGCTGCCGACGTCGATGGCCGAGACGTTCGTCCTGATCCTGCAAGAGAGCTTCTGCCTGGCCGTCCGCGCCGCGGCGCCGATCGTCACGGCGCTGTTGCTCTCGACCATGGTGCTGGGGCTGATCGGCCGCACGCTGCCGCAATTGAACATCCTGATGGTCGGCTTCGGTCTGAACTCGATGCTCAGCTTCGGCACGCTCTTTCTGACCGTCGGCATCATCGCCATGGCCTTCCAGTCACGCCTCGAGCCGGTTTTGGAACTCCTCGTCGACGCGCTGCGCACGCCGCGACCACCGTAACAACTCACAGGACTGAAAAGAGTGTGCCACGGCTCCGCAGAAGCAGCGACACACGCCAATCATAAACCGTAAGCATTCGCCGGACCCGTCAACAGCCGTTTGTAGTGACCGCATTCATGCGGTCTTTCGCGGCATTCCGCTGCACGGCCCCGATGAATCGGGGCACTACGAACGGGTTGGGCGAAAACGCACCATGAACCTCCCCCATGCCCGAGCAAAACGGCGACAAATCGCAGCCGGCCACGCCACATCGCCGGCAGAAGGCCCGCGAGGAGGGCCAGGTCGCCAAGAGCCAGGACTTAGGCTCGGCCGCGATGCTGTTGCTGGGGATGATGTGCCTGTTGGCCTTCGGCGGAGGGCTGATCGATTTCATGGGCGAGTTCACCGCCGGGCAACTCGGCGGCGAGGTGCGGCTCTCGGCCGACGTCGAGTTCGCCACCTCAACTTGGAACGCGACTCTGGCGGCCTTGTCGCGCTATCTGCTGCCGATCTTCGGTGTGCTGATGCTCGGCGCCGTGGGTATCAACCTGGCCCAAATCGGGTTTCTGTTCCTTCCGCAGAAACTGGCCCCGGACATCAGCCGACTCGATCCGCTGAAGGGCCTGCAGCGGATGTTCTCGCTGCAGAACGTGGTCAAGCTGGCCTTCGGTATCTTCAAGATCCTGATCATCGCCGCGGTGGCCGCGGTAAGCCTCTACGGCGAGCGCGACACGATTCTCAGCCTCGGGGAAATGTCGGTGCCCGAGATCGCCAAGTATCTGCTGGGAATTCTCTTATGGACGGCCGTGAAGATCGCCGTGGCTTTGCTGATCCTGGCGCTGTTGGACTACGCCTTCCAGCGATGGAAGCACGAAAAAGACCTGATGATGACGCCACAGGAAGTGCGGGAGGAACTGAAGAACCTCGAAGGCAACCCGCAAGTGGCGGCCCGGCGACGTCAGGTGCAGCGTCAGCTTGCCGAAGACCGCCTCTCCGACGCCGTGCCCAAGGCCGACGTGGTGATTACCAACCCGACCGAGTTGGCGGTGGCCGTGCAGTACGAACCGGAGACGATGGCGGCGCCGGTCGTGGTGGCCAAAGGGGCCGGCGTGCTGGCCCAGCGGATCCGGCGTTTGGCCCTTGAGCACGGCATCCCCATCGTCGAAAAGAAACCCCTGGCGCGGGCCCTCTATCGCGAGGTCGAAGTCGACCAGCCGATCCCCCAGGAAAAGTACGCCGCGGTGGCCGAGGTGCTGGCGTACGTCTACCAACTCAAGGGCAAAGAGATCCCCAACCCGCCCGAGCGTGCCGCGTAGACTTGGCGGCCTCGGTGGAGTATGGTGATGCTAGGGACGACGCCACTCGAACATAAAGCCGCGACTGGTGGTCGCGCCCGGAAATCAAGCACACCCCCGGCGAAGCGATCGCAGCCATCGCCCACACGTCGAGATCGCCCACACGTCGAGATCGGGCGCGACCACCGGTCGCGGCTTTGTGAAGAACCACCCGGGAGAAACACCGTGCGAAACATGATTCTGGTCGGCTGGCTGATCGTTACTCTCACGACGTCCACGGCGACGTGTGCCGATCGGCCGCAACCGGTGAAGATCATCCTCGATACCGACGTCGGATCCGACTGCGACGACGCCGGCGCGCTGGCGGCGCTGCACGCCTTGGCCGACCGCGGCGAGGCGGAAATCCTGGCGGTGATGGTCTGCAACTCGGGCCAGTTTGGGCCGCCCTGTGTCGACGCGATCAACACCTACTACGGGCGTCCGGACTTGCCGATCGGTGCGTGGAAGGGCGGGCGATTCGCCGAGCCGTCGCGCTATCACGAGGGCGTTGCCCGGCGGTTTCCCACCGATCTGAAGACGGCCGCCGACGCCGCGGACGCCGTGGAACTCTATCGCAAGATCCTCACCGCCGCGCCCGACCGCAGCGTGGTCGTGGTCACCGTGGGCACGGTGAACAACCTGCACCATTTGTTGTTGAACGATACGGCACTGGTCCGGCGGAAGGTCGCACGCGCGGTGATCATGGGCGGCGACTATCCCGACGGCCGCGAGCCGAATTTCGTCAAGCCGCCCGAGGCCGGCCCTTCGACCAAGTACGTCTTGGAGAACTGGCCCACGCCGATGCTCTTCTCCGGCGCGTCGATCGGCCGTCCGATCCTCACCGGCCGGCGGCTCTTCACCGAAACGCCCGAGAACAACCCGGTTCGCGAGGCGTATCGGCTCTATTTCCGCGACCAGGCCTCCGACCGGCCGAGTTGGGATCAGACCGCCGTGTTGGCGGCCGTGCGCGGGGCGAGTCCGTATTGGGAAGCCGTCACCGGGTATACCTGTGAGGCCGACGCGGAGGGCAGGAATGTCTGGCGTGAAAACCCCAAAGAAACCCGCCACGCGTATTTGGCCGAGAAGATGCCCCGTGAGCAGGTCGCCCGAGCGATCGAAGACCTCATGGTGCAGCCGCCGCGGAAACGATAGTGCCTCGTGCCAATTGGATTCGTGGGTGGCCGGGGCAAGGCACCGCCAGTCTGAGCCAGCGGAGTGCAAACTAGCACGCAGACTTATGCAGGCCGATGTCTCTTACGCCAGAAATACACCAGTAGTCCCACGAAAGCAGTGCCCGTTAGGATGAACATTGAGGGTTCGGGAACAACAGCGATCGCCCCGGACTCTATCGGTCCGCCAAAGCTGGCAATGTACTCAAGCGAGAAGGCACTCACGGGAGTTTCAGGTTCGACGAGTTGTCCTAGATACACGTCCGTGTAAGTGATGGGTTCAAGACAACCGTGTTTGATATAGGGGGGTGGGAGGAGTATGAAAACTGGATCGGGGCATGAGCCGAAGGGAAACCCATCAAGAATAATCGGCCAACCATCATCTATGAACGGGACATCGCTTCCAAGTTCCCATAAGAGCACCTGATTGACCGAAACCATGAACTCGCCCGTGGACGGGTCGTATCCTACCTTGGCAGTTTGAGGATCGGCAGGGCCGATGCTCCACCATTCCGCTGACACGTCTCCCCCAACCAGTAACACGAGACCCACAGCAACTGACGTAAATCGGAACATGATCCTGACCTCCTATCAATTGGATGCCTTCTTGTGTTTTCGCCAGGCGAACGCCAGCAGTCCCAACCCACCAACGCACACCTGGATTCAAACGAAGTCACAAGACCACGGACCATCTCAGATTCTACCCCTCGCGTCGCCTTCACGTCAATCAGAATTCCACCAATCTGGCGGAAACTACCTCTAGGAAGTTGGTTACCTAGCGGCAAGGCGCCGGGCCGCTGCGGCAATTGTACCTGCCCCCTTCTTGCTACGCTGCGTGCTCAGTTCGTCTCCGCCGGATCGTCCCCGTTGTCGCGGTTCAGATGGCGGCGCAGATAGCGGGCCCGTTCGATGTTGCGGTCGGTCGAGTCGAGTTCCGCGCCGCTGAGTTTTTGCAGGTGGGCCGGCTGGGTGTGGATGAAGAGTTGGTTGATGGCGGGGATTTCCAGATCGCGGATCAGCCCCAGGTTGACGCCCATCCGCACGCTGGAGAGCAGGTGCATCGTCTCTTCGGAACTGATCGTCTGCGCCGTGCGCAGGATGCCGTAGGCCCGGCTGACGCGGTCGTGCAGGTTCTCGTGGCTCTCGCTGACGAGAAACTCGCGGGCCTGGCGCTCGTACTCGATGATCTTCGGCACGATGTCGCCGATCTGGCGGACCAGGTCGATTTCGCTGCGGCCGAGGGTGATCTGATTGCTGATCTGATAGAAATCGCCCATCGCCTGCGAGCCCTCGCCGTAAAGGCCGCGGACCGCCAGGTTGATCTTCTGCAGACCGCGAAAGACCTTTTCGATCTGTTGGGTGATGACCAATGCAGGTAAGTGCAACATCACGCTGACGCGCATCCCGGTGCCGACGTTCGTCGGGCAGGCGGTCAGATAGCCCAACTCCTCGTGGAAGGCGTAGGTGACTTTCTCCTCGATCAGATTGTCGATGCGATCGATCTGCTGCCAGACGCTATCCAAGGAAAAGCCGCTTTCGATCACCTGCATCCGCAGATGGTCTTCCTCGTTGACCATCAGGCTGAACATCTCGCGGCCGTCGATGGCCACCGCCCGAGCCCCCTCGCTCTCGGCGTGCTCGCGGCTGATCAGATGCCGCTCGACGAGCATCTGCCGATCGACGCCTTCGAGTTCCTCGACGTCGACGTAGAGCAACTCGCCGGAGGCCTCGACGCCGAGGATCCGCTCGCGGAGGATGTTCTCGATCGCGGCGCGGTCCTGATCGCTCGCCCGGCTAATGAAGGGGAAGTCGGCCAGGTTTCGGGCGAGCCGGATTCGGCTGCTGATGACGATGTCGGCCTCCGGGCCGCCGCCCCGAAGCCATTCGCCGCTCCGCTGGGTCAGATCGTTCAGTTCCACGTGATGCTTCCAGCTATCGATTCCCGCGCGGGGATCGTTATGCGTCTTCTTTCTCAGTACGTTGGATTTCGTCGCGCAGCTCGGCGGCCCGTTCGAAATCTTCGGCCTCAACCGCTTCTATCATCTCCCGGCGTAGCCGGATCAACTGCGTACGCTGCTCGCTGCCGGCCGATGAACGGCTGGGCGACTTGCCCGTGTGCTTCGACTCGCCGTGGATGTTCAGGATCAAAGACTCCAATTGACGCCGAAAGCAGACGTAGTCGTGGGGGCAGCCCAAGCGACCTTGGCTGCGGAACTCGTAGAACGTGATTCCGCATACCGGACACGCCTGCCGATCCAACTCCTTGAGTTCCTCGGCCGTTTGGCCCACGGCCATCTTCTGCGCCATCTGCTGGGCCAACGCCGACGCCATGCTGCCGGTACTTGCCGACTCGCCGCTGGAGGAAGTCAGGTATTCGCGGGCGTGATCCTCACACAGGTGCAATTCCTGCGGCTTGCCGCTGGTCAGCTCCGTGATGTGGAACGTTGCCGGCTTCTCACACTTCTGACACTTCATCCGGATCCGGCTCCCACACGCGCCACGCGAAAAGACCTCGCCCGGGCGACTCACGGAGACCCGCCCACGGAGGCATAAGCACCATGAGGATTCTAACACCGGTCTAGCGAGTGTCAAGGCGAACGAAATTCCCCATTCCGGCGACGGGCCGGTGCAAACCCTCGCCGCAGGTCGCGCCGGCCAAGAGGTCTCCTTCGGACATTGCCGGCAGCTCGCCCGAAGACCTTAAGTTACTTGAAGGCAACGTGTTGCACGATCGGCGCCAGTCCCGAGAGCTACTCCGAGGCGAGATTCACCGGCTACCCGGCATCCGTGTGCGAACCACCTCCACGACGTTTCGCGGCAAGAACCGCGACAGCTCGTCGACGCCGGCCAGCGGAGCGATCTGCTTGATCAACGAACTGGAGACGTGCGCCAGTTCGCCGTCGGCAATCATGAAGAGCGTCTCGACGTCCGGGGCCAGGCGGCGATTGGCCATCATCATCGTCAGCTCGGCCGGGATATCCGTCAGCGGCCGCACACCGCGGACCATCACCCTCGAGCCACAGGCCTTGACGAATTCGACCGCCAGCCCGGAGAACGTGCGGATCTCGATGTTCCCCAAATGGGGCGTGGCGCCACGAATCAGTTCCTGCCGCTCCTCGGGCTCGAAGGTCGCCCGCTTCTCGATGTTGATCCCAACGCCCACGATCACCTTGTCGAACAACTCGCTGGTGCGTTCCATCACGTTGAGGTGCCCCAGAGTGATCGGGTCGAACGAGCCCGGATAGACGGCGATGCGGGCGGAGGGGGGAGCCATGTTCGGCGGTCCTTCTTTGGCTGGGAGCAGGTCTTAAATGGGAAACTACGCTCTGTCGGAAGACTGCTCTTGGGTGGCTGGGCAAAGCGCAGCGGTGCCCCAGGTTTTCGAGACATCTGGGGCACCGCTGCGCTTTGCCCCAGCCACCCACATCTGTTGCGATGTAATCTCCACAAAGCCCAGGCGTTTGCCCCGTTATAACATCCCGCCCGATGGCGATAAACCGCCGCTCGCCGGGATCAGCCGGCCATCAACCGCTCAGGGCGCCGATCAGCCGGTCGATGTCGGACGCGTTGTTGTAGGCATGGGGGCTGATCCGCAGCCGGCCGCCACGGCAACTGATCGCTACGTGACGTGCCAGGCACTCCCGCCGCAATTGCTCGGGATCGCGGCCGGGGACATCGAAAACGATGATCCCGCTGCGACGCTCGGGCCGCCGGTCGCTGTGGATGTGCGCGCCGATCTCTTCGAGGCGCCGGATGGCTAGGTCCCCCACTTCGAGCACCCGCTGGGCGATTGCCTCGATCGGAAAACGCCCCAGCAACTCCAGGCTTGCGCCCAGCGCAATCAGCCCCGGCGTGTTGGGAGACCCGCCTTCGTAGCGGGCGGCCGTTTCCTTCAGCCGCAACTCGATGTGGCTGAAATCGTGGGCACCGACCACGCTGTTCCAGCCAAGGCCCAAGGGGCGGAGTCGGTCGAGATGCTCTTGCCGGATGAAGAAGACGGCTGCCCCTTCCGGCCCCAGCAACCACTTGTGGCCGTCGGCGGCAAGGAAGTCGATCGGTGTGTGCGTCACGTCGAGCGGGAAGATCCCGAGTCCTTGAATGGCATCGAGAAACAACAGCGCGCCACACCCGTGGGCGATCTCGGCCGCCCGCTGAAGGTCGTTTCGCCAACCGCTACAGAACGAGATCCAACTCAGGCTAACGATCCGCGTGCGATCGTCACAGGCCGCCGCCAGCCGCTCGAGGTCCAGCCGCCCGCGATCGGTGGGCACACGCCGCGCACTCACCCCCCGATCGGACAGGTTCATCCAAGGATACTGGTTCGACGGGAACTCGTCGGCCGGGAAGACGACATTATCGCCCGCTTGCCAGGCAATGCCCTCGGCGACCAGATTGATGCCCTCGGTGGTGTTTCGCAGCATGGCGACTTCGGCCGTCTGGGCGCCAATCAGCCGTGCGCAATGGCCGCGCACCTGCTCCATTTGATGGGACCACTCCCCATAGGAGGTATCTCCGTTGATTGCAGCATCGTGCGACCACTCCGACAGGGCATCCGAAGCAGGACCGCTAATGGGGGCCACTGCGGCATGATCGAGGTAAGACCAGCGCTGGGTGACGGGCATCAGCCGCCGAAATTCATCCCAGTTTGACACATCCCCGCCTACCTCCGGTACATTCACTCCCAATGGTCGTCCTCCTCGCGTCTGAAACCGTGCCATCGGCGTCCACTTGCGCAATTGCGAGAGTGCCGGTGGTAACGGATAGGAAATGAACTATAATAGGAAGATTGGGGGAAAGAGTCGACCGGTTACGCGCCGCGATAGGATTGTCTTCTATGCCCAAAGCCCTGTGTATTTCTGGGATGGTCGTTGCCGCGCTGGTGCTGGCCGTATTCGGTCTGGACCTGGCCACCGGAATCCCTTTGCATCAAGCCAGTATGCTGATGGACGGGGCCTTCATCGTCTTTGCCCTTATCTTGGGGTATCTCGGTTGGACCACCTATCGGGAGCAGGAATAGAAGCGGGCTGGTAGCGTGGCGGCTGGTGGGGATGGCTTGTTACGTCGGGGAACCACGGGCAGTCTTCAGGGCAATCTTCTTCGCGAATCGTCGGCGATCTTCTCGGCAATCGGGGTGTGCCACTGCTTTGCAAAAGCAGTGCCTGCATAGAGATCATTTCTGCCACTGCTTCTGCGAAGCAGTGGCACACACGACGACTCAGGCCGATTCCGCCGCAACCTGTCGTTGGGCGCGACCACGCGTCGTTGGGCGCGACCACCGGTCGCGGCTTTATGGGGAGAGGACCTCGCGCCAGGGCTTGGCGGCGCGATAGCTCTCCAGTTCTTTCGTCAGGGTGTCAACTTGATCCGCGTCGCCGGTGTCGATCGCCTCTTTGGCCCAAGTCCTGGCAGTGGCGAAATCGCCGGTCTCGGCGTAGGCCGCGGCCAGCGTGCTGAGAATGTGGGCCTGCTTATACTCGGTCACGTCGCAGGCGACGGTGGCCAGGCGGACGGCGCGGCGGCCGTCGCGAAGTTTGTCGGTCGGCGACGTGGCCAGGACCCAAGCCAGGTTGTTGAGAATGCCGGGGTCTTTCGGTCGCAACTTCAGCGCCGCTTCGTAGTCGGCCAGCGCCGCTTCGTGATCGCCGGAGTTCAGTTTCGCGTCGCCCCGGCCGCGCAATGCGGCCCAGTTCTCCGGCTGCCCGGCCAGAATGGCCGTGAAGAGCTCGATCGCCCGATCGTGCTGCTTCTGCATGTTCAGGTAGATCCCCAACTGCATTTGCACGGCCACGTCGTCGGGCTCGAGTTTGTGCAGCTTCTCGAGTTGCTCGATCGCTTCGTCGTACTTCTCGTTTTCGGCCAGCAGGACCGCATGTAGCCGCAGTGCGGGAGTGGCGTCCGGTTGGAGTTCGACGACCTTCTGCACGTCGGCCAGCGCCTTCTCCTTCTCGCCCCGCCCGCGGTAGATTCCCACCCGGGCGAACAACGCGCCGACGTGGTCCGGCTGGATCTCCAAGGCCCGATCCAACTCCTTCAGGGCGGCGTCGAGGTCCTTCTGTAATACGTGGATCTGTGCTTTCTGCAACAACGGGCCAACCGCCTTGGGATTGAGCACTTGGGCCTTGTCCAATGCCGCCAGCGCCTCGTCGAGCTTCCGCATTCTCAGCAGCAAGGTGGCCTTGATCTCCTGATTGGCCGCCACGTTCGGGGCCAGTTTGATCGCCTGATCGAGATCCTCCATCGCCTCGTCGAGCTTTCCCTGGACCGCCCGCATCAACGCCCGCACGTGCCACGCACTGGCGTCGTTGGGAGCTAAGCGGATCGCTTCATCGATGTCGGCCAGCTTCTTCGCCGGGTCTTTTTGCACGCCCGAGCGGAGCACGTAGAGTTTCGCTTGCAGCACGGGCTGGTCTGCGAGCCGCTCGATCGCCTGCTCGATGGCCTCGGTTGCCCGCTCTTGGTTGCCGGTGGGCAGGAGGTTCAGCCGGGCAATGAAGTAGAGGGCCATCGCCTGTTGGGGATCGAGCTTCACGGCCTTTTCGAGATCCTCCAGCGCCGCGGCACAGAGTTTCGGATCGCGCGGCGACTGCTGAAAGAAGCCCTCGGCAAAGAGCGAGCCGCGTTGGGCGTAGGCCGATCCCAGCAGCTTCTCGGCAAACTCGGTGTTTCGCTCGTCGAGGCCCTTCTTCAGCGCACTCTCGGCCAGGTCGATCACCTTGCCGAGTTCGTCGCTGCTGGTGGCCGACAGCTTGGCCTCGGTGGCTTGATCGAGGTCCTCCTGCCCTTCGTCGTCGGCCCGGGCGTTCGAAATGGCAAGCACAGACACTAACGGCAAGGCGACGGCTGCCAAGGCAATTCGCAAGAACGGGATTCGAGCGGACATGGGACGCGGCTCCCTGAGATAGACGGCGAGGATGGCTAACGAAAGGCAGGATACGGGCATTATAGGCCGGATTCTCCGGTGGGGGAAGGGTGGCAACGCACGCGCTTCGCGCGGCAAGGAGAATGTTGCATTGGGCGATCCGGCGAGGTACGATTCTGGGACCCAAGGTGGAAAAACAGGTACGGGAGCATCGGGGGCGGGCGAATCGGAGTGAGCGAATTGGGGCCTATCGAAGACGCCGCAATCAGGAGTGCATCATGTCGCAGAAGCAAGACGGGAAGATCACGCGCCGCAAAGCACTGGCCGCTTCGGCTGCGGCCGCCGGGTTGGCCGCCGTCGGAGGGACCGCCTCGGCCGCCACGCCCCGACGCCGCGGGTCGCTGGCCGGCAAACGCGTGCTGGTGGCCATCGGCGAGTTTAGCGAGGGGCTGGAAACCTACTACATGGTCTACCGGCTGATCGAAGAAGGGATCAAGCCGACCGTGGCCGCCGCCAAGGTCAAATCGGTGCAGTTGGTCGTCCACGATTTTGAGGAGCAGTACACGAACTACACCGAGAAGCTCGGCTACTTCATCCCCGCCGATGTGGCCTACAAGGACGTCGACCCGGCCGACTACGACGGGCTGTTGATCCCCGGCGGACGCGGGCCGGAAGAGATCCGCCAAGACAAGCACGCGCTGCGCATCGCGGGCCATTTCATGGACAAGAACCTCCCGGTGGGCGCCATGTGCCACGGCCCCCAGTTGCTCTACGCGGCTCGGCCGGTCAAAGGCCGCAAGATTGCCGCCTACCACGGCATTCGGGCCGACGTGGAGCTGGCCGGCGCGAAGTTCGTCGACGCCCCGGTGGTGGTCGACGGCGCCATGGTCACCTCGCGCGGCTGGCCGGATCTGCCGTATATGATGCCGAAGTTCCTCGAGGTGCTGGCCGGTGGGTGAAAGACGGAAGCACGGCACGCACGAGGCTTGTTCCGTTTAGCAGCCGCCGGCACGGCGGTTTCTTTGGCGTAGGGTTCTTCCACAACAAGTCGCCGTGCCGGCGACTGCTAAACTCCGGTGGCGACGCGTAGCGTGATGTCTGAACCACAAGCCGACCCGAAACACGAATGCTCGCCAAATGCCCGGCCGTTGCGCGGAACGGCCGCCCTGTTGCAGAAGCATCGCTGGCTGACGTTCCTGCTGCCGTTTCTGGTCTACATGCTGATGAACAGCCTCGAGCCGACTCCGCCGGAAGCGGGCGACGCGGCGGCTGAGGCTGTAGAATCGGAGACGGAAGCGACCGAGACCGAAGCGTCTGACGGTTGGCGGATTCTCCCGGCCGTGCCGTACGAATACTATCCGTGGCTGTACACGTTGAAGATCGTGCTCACGCTCGCCGCGATCGTCTTCGTGCTGCCCGGCTACCGAGAGTTTCCCTTCCGCCTCAGTCCGTTGGCGTTGCTGGTGGGCATCGTGGGCGTGGTGGCATGGGTCGGGCTGTGCAGCCTGCAATTGGAGCAGCGGTTTCTGGTGCCGCTGCTTACGCCGATCGGACTCGACGGGCTGATCGCCTCGGGCACCCGCGCCGCGTACAATCCGTTTGAACAGCTCGCCGGAAACCCGCTTGCGATCGCCGGTTTCCTGGCCGTGCGTTTCCTGGGGCTGGTGGCAGTGGTGGCGCTGATCGAGGAGTTCTTTCTCCGCGGGTTCGTGATGCGGATGATCGTCGACGCCGATTGGTGGAAGGTGCCCTTCGGCCGGGTCACCGTGGCGGCGGCCGTCGCCGGCACGCTGGTGCCCATGCTCATGCACCCGGCCGAGTTGCTGGCCGCGGCCGTCTGGTTTTCGATGGTCACCTGGCTGATGGTCACCACGCGAAACATCTGGGACTGCGTGGCGGCCCATGCGGTGACGAACCTGCTGCTGGGCCTTTATGTGGTGATCTGGGGCCAGTGGCATCTGATGTAGCCCAAAAAGCCGCGACCGGTGGTCGCGCCCGACCCGTCGCGGGTGGCAGGGGCAAAGCGCAGCGGTGCCCCACGAGATCCAGCAGTCAGGGCCATCGCAGCGCTCAGCCGCCACCCCCCCAGCGAATCATCCTGTGGAGACTCCGGGCGCGACCACCGGTCGCGGCTTTGTGTTGTCTACTCCGTCTTCGCCGGCAGAAACGGAAACAGCCGCCGCAGTTCTTCCGCGGTGGGTTGCCGGCCGTATTCGCAGATCTCGAAGGCCTCGGCGTGGCGAACTCGCTTGCCCTGCTCTTCCCCATAGAGCTCGATCAGCTTCTCGCGATAGCGGTTGGCCGTGGAGGCGAAGCGGCGTTGGAAGCTCGCCCGAAGCCGTTCGTGTGCGGCCTTCCGCTCCGCTTCGTTCTTCGGCATCCGGCCGGCGTGGCCCAGCGCGCCGCCTTCGATGAACTGCGACTCCATCTCGGCCAGCGCTTCGAGCTTCCGCTCGATCACCGGGTCGATCGACACCACCACGTCGGCCCGAAACGGCACGGGCGTCTGGAAGCGGTCGGACGAGTAAAGGAACACGGGGTGTTTCTTCAGCGGCGGCGTATCCGGGCAGAGAAACGGCACGGCCACCATGTACGCGCTGTCCTGCATCAACACGCCCGTGTAGCGATGGTCGGGATGATAGTCGCAGGGCCGGTGGGCAATCACGATATCGGCGTTCCACTGGCGGATCAGCCGGGTGACGATCTTGCGGTTTTCGAGCGTCGGCATCAACTCGCCGTCGTGGATGTCGAGCACTTCGGACTTCACGCCGAGGATCGCCGCGGCGGCCTGGGCTTCGTCGTTGCGGCGTTTGGCCAGCGGCCCGCCGGCGGTGGCCCAGTGACCGATGTCGCCGTTGGTCAGCGAGACGAACTTCACGTGATGCCCCTGGTCCGACCACATCGCCCCCACGCCGCCGGCGCGGATCTCGCAGTCGTCGGGATGGGCCCCGAACTCGATGATCCCCAGCTTGCCGTCGTCCGGACGGATCGGCACGCCGGCGAACGTCACCGGAGTTGCCGGTTGCGGCGCCTGTGGAGTCGGCGTCGGCGTCGATTCCGGCGTCGATTCCGGCATCGATTCCGGCGTCGATTCCGAGTGTGCAAAACCGAACCCCATTGCCGCCAGTAACCCCACCGTAATCCCCAGCGAAAACCACTGCCATTTTCTCATCGTACGACCTCCGTAGCCTCAGGAAACGGGCAACCCAGCACTCCCGATGATACGCCGCCGCGGTGTCGCCGGCAAGCATAAAGCCGCGGCCGGTGGTCGCGCCGGAGTTGTTGGATGGGGTGGCTGGCGGCTGAGCGCAGCGAAGCCCCAGATGGCTGGAGTTCCTGGGGCACCGCTGCGCTTTGCCCCAGCCACCCTTCGTAGGATGCTACAAACTGCGGGCGCGACCACCGGTCGCGGCTTTGTATTTGTTGCCGCGCGGCCGGGAAGTTACAATCAATGGAACCCTACCCCAACATCCCACCACGGAAGAGAATCGCCAAATGCACCGAACGTCAATGCTCCCTTGGATCCTGCTCGTATTGCTGGTGACGCCGCTCGGCGCGGGTGAACCGCCCAAGCCCGAAAAGACGGACGACACCCCGGCGGAAGCCCCGCAAGAGAAGCCCGACGAGAAACCGGCGGAAGCTCCTGAAGAGAAGCCGGACGAGAAGCCTGACGAGAAACCGGCGGAAGAGCCCCAAACGCCGCCCAACGTCGAGTGGGTCGGCAAGCTGCCCTGGCGGACCATCGGCCCGGCGTCGATGGGCGGGCGGATCGTCGATCTGGCGGTGGTCGAGTCCGACCCGCGGATCTTCTACGTGGGCACGGCCTCCGGCGGGATCTTCAAGACCGAGAACCGCGGGGTGACCTTCACGCCGATCTTCGATTCGGCCGGTTCGTTGGCCATTGGCGATCTGTGCGTTGCACCCTCGGACCCGAATATCGTCTGGGCCGGCACCGGCGAACACAACGCGCGCAACTCGGTCTCCTTCGGCGACGGCGTCTACAAATCGACCGACGCCGGGGCGACTTGGCAGAACATGGGCCTGAAGGAATCGTTTCAGATCGGGCGGATCGCCATCCATCCGGAAGATCCGAACGTGGTCTTCGTCGGCGCGCTGGGCCGGCTTTGGGGACCCAACGAAGAGCGCGGGCTCTATCGCACCACCGACGGCGGCAAGTGCTGGAAGAAGGTGCTCAACGTCGACGAGAAGACCGGCTGCATGGAAGTCGTCTTCTCGCCCGGCGATCCGAAGATCATGCTGGCCACCATGTACGAGCGGCTCCGCGACGCCTTCGACGGCGGCAACCCGGTCAAGCGCTGGGGCCCCGGCAGCGGGCTGTATCGCAGCGCCGACGGCGGCGAAACGTGGACCAAGGTGACCGAGGGTCTGCCCACGGTGCAACTCGGGCGGATCGGCCTCTGCTTCTCGCAGAAGAATCCCGAGACGGTCTTCGCGATCGTCGAGAGCGAGAAGATCGGCACCGGCCCGCCGCCCGAGCCAAAGGAAGGCGAGAAGCAGCCGGCCTTCATGGGCATCTCCGGCGGCAGCACCGAGAAGGATAAGAAGGGCGCCAAGCTGGCCCAAGTCACCGGCGGCGGGCCGGCGGCCAAAGCGGGACTCAAGGGCGGCGACGTGGTCGTGGCCATTGGCGAAGAGGCCATCGATTCGTACGAAGCCCTGGTGGCCCAAATCCGCAAGCACCACGCCGGCGACAAGGTCAAGGTGAAAGTGAAACGCGGCGACGCAACGGTCGAGGTCGAGTTGACCTTCGGCGTGCGACAAGACCGCAACCCGTTCGCCGCATCCCTGAGCGGGCAGAGAGAGAACATGCAGGATAAGCAAGGTGAGGACGGCTTCCAAACAGGCGGCCTGTTCAAGTCGACCGACGCCGGGGTCACGTGGAAACGCGTCAACAGCATCAACCCGCGGCCGTTCTACTTCAGCAAGATCTTCGTCGACCCGACCGACGACAACCACATCTACGTGATGGGCATCGCGCTGTACAAGTCGGAAGACGGCGGCGAGAAGTTCACTTCGGCCGGCCGTGGCGTGCATGCCGATCATCACGCCATGTGGATCGATCCGGCCGACGGACGCCACATCGTGCTCGGCTGCGACGGCGGGCTCTACGTGACCCACGATCGGACCGAACATTGGGAGTTCATCGACAACCTGCCGATCGGGCAGTTCTACCACGTGGCGGTCGACAATCGGGCCATGTATCGAGTCTACGGCGGGCTGCAAGACAACGGAAGCTGGGGCGGGCCCAGCGCCACCCGCAGCCGCACCGGGCCGATGGCCAACGATTTCGTGGCCATCGGCGGCGGCGACGGCTTCGTCTGCCAGATCGACCCGGAAGATCCCGACGTGGTCTACTGCGAGATGCAATACGGCGGCATCACGCGGCTGAACGTGCAGACCGGCCGACGCGCGCGGATCCGACCGCCGGCCGAAGAGGGCAAGAGATATCGCTACAACTGGAAGACTCCCTTCGCGCTGTCGCACCACAACTCGCGGATCTTCTATTCGGCCGGCAATTACGTCTTCCGCTCGCTCGACCGGGGCGACAAACTGCGGCGCATCTCGCCGGAAATCACGCACACCGACCGCGGCACGGCCACCGCGCTGGCCGAATCGCCACGCAACCCCGACGCGCTCTACGTGGGCACCGACGACGGCGCGCTGTGGGTGACCACCAACGGCGGGCACGAATGGACTGACGTGACCAAGGCGGTCGGGCTGCCCGGGCCGCGGCGGGTCAGTTCGATCGAGGCCTCCCGCGCGGCCGACGGCCGGGCGTACGTCACCTTCGACGGCCACTATTACGACGACGACGTGGCTTATGTCTTCGTCACCGAGGATTTCGGCGAGACGTGGAAATCGCTGGCGGACGACCTGCCGGAATTGCCCGCTCGCACGCTTCGCGAAGATATCGAAAACCCCGAGGTGCTCTATCTCGGCACCGAGTTCGGGGCGGCCGTGTCGTTGGATCGCGGCGGGAGTTGGACGGAACTGGGCGACGACCTGCCGCCGGTATCGATCCACGAATTTGCCCAGCATCGCGAGTCGGGCGAGTTGATCGCCGGCACGCACGGCCGGGGCATCTGGATTCTCGACGTCAGCCCGTTACGCAGCCTCACGCCGGAGAGTCTCAAGGCCGCCGTGCAACTCTTCAAGCCCAAGCCGGCGGTGCTCTGGAGCGGCCAGATCGGCAAGCGTCTCTTCGGCCACAAGCGTTTCGTGGGCGAAAACCCGCCCCGCGGCGCGGTGATCTACTACCGGCTGGCCGACAAGGCCGAAAAACTCACGCTGAAGATCCTCGGCCCCGACGGCCAAACGGCCCGTCAACTCAAAGCCTCCGGCGAGCCCGGGTTGCACCGCGTGACCTGGGACCTCCGCACCCAAGTCAAAGGCCGCTCCGCCGCGATCGCCACGACGGGCGACTATCGTGTGGTGCTCACCATCGGCGAGGCCGAGCAGTCGGCCACGCTGACCGTCCGCCGCGACCCGGATTTTCCGGCGGCGGCGACGATGTGGGAGCTTGAGGAGGAAGAGCACGAAAAAGAGATGGAGCCGGCGGAGTCGATTGACTAAGGCGGTCGCTACCATCGCCGCCGATGTTAGCCGAGGGCGGAAGCCCACGGAGAGTGTGCGTTGGGGGGGCGCTGCTTCTGCGGATTGAAAGCGACCGATGCGGCCAGCCGTCCGTGGGCTACCGCCCTCGGCTAGCTATACCAACAGTACATGCGAGAATCCCACGCTCAATGCCCCACCGACTGGCTGGGATCGTCGATCGGTTCGTCGATCAGAATCGCCTTGTGGCCCTTGAAGGCGCCGGGGTGGGCGCGGTATTTCGGCAGGCCTTCGACGGAGACGATCAGCGGGTCGTGGACGTCTTTTTCGGTGGTGATGATGTCGCCCACCCGTAGGCCGATCAGTTCGCCGGCGCTGATGCCGCTTTGGGCCAGGCGAACCTGTACCTCGACCAGCGAGGTGCAGAGCGTTTTGCCGATCTGTTCGACGCTCTCGGGCGTGGCCTGCCGGCGGCCGTAGGCCGACCAACTGTTGGCCGAGAGCTTGCCGCCGATCCGCTCGATCGAGTTGTACGGGATGCAGAGGTTCATCATCCCGCGGACGTCGCCGACGGCCAGCTCGAAGCTGATCAGCACCACGACCTCGTTCGGCGGGACGATCTGCACCAACTGCGGATTGCTCTCGACCCGGACCACCTCGAGTTCCAGCTCCATCACGTTCTCCCAGGCGTGGTGCAGTTCGTCGAGAAACAGCCCGGTAATGCGTGAGACCAGCCGCAGTTCGATTTCGGTCAACGGCCGCCGGGCCAGCGCCCCGGCTTCGCTGCCGCCGCCGAGCAGGCGGTCGATGATCGGATAGAGGATCGACGGGTTGATGTCGAGGATCAGGTTGCCCTCGAGCGGCTCGGCCTTCAATAGGTTGAAGCAGGTGGGGTTTTCCAGGCTGAAGACGAACTCGCTGTAGGTGAGTTGGTCGACGCTGGTCAGCTTTACCTCGACGATGCTCCGCAGCAAGGCCGAAAGGGCCGCGCCGAAGTTGCGGCCAAAACCCTCGTGCAGCGTTTGCAGCGCCCGCATCTGCTCCTTGCCCACGCGTTCGGGGCGCTTGAAGTCGTAAGGGGTGACCTTCTCGCGCGGCTTCGGCGCCACGAAGCCCGCCGGGGCCGGCTCCTGTGCTTGTGCAGCAGGTGTGGGCACGGCGGCCGCGGCGGCTGCTTCGCCGCCGGCAGCCATCGCGTTCAACAGGCTTTCCACTTCTCCCTGAGAGAGTACGTCGCCACCCATCGCTGCGTCCTTTCCGCGTGGAGGCATCTCGGACAACCGCCGGCGGCGGCTATCCGCGGGTTTGTCCGTCGCCGTATACCACGTACTTGTAGCTGGTCAATTCGTTGATGCCGCAAGGCCCCCGGGCGTGAAACTTGTCGGTGCTGATGCCGATCTCCGCGCCGAGGCCGAACTGCCCCCCGTCGTTGAATCGCGTGCTGGCGTTGATCATCACCGCCGACGAATCGACCCGGGCCGCAAACTGCCGGGCCGCGTCGAGGTCTTTCGTGACGATCAACTCGGTGTGCTGGGAACTATATCGGTTGATGTGCTCGATCGCCTCGTCGAGCGAATCGACCACTTTGACGGAAATCACTCCGGCAAGATACTCCGCCGCATAGTCTTCTTCGGTCGCTTCCAGGGCCGCGGGCAAGACCTTTCGGGTACGTTCGTCGCCGCGGATCTCGATCTCGCGCTCGACGAGCGCCTTGCCAATCTGCGGCAGCAGCGTCTCAGCCACCTCGGCGTGGACCACCAGCGATTCGGCCGCATTGCATACGCCGAGGCGTTGGCATTTCGAGTTGACCACCAGTTGCTCGGCCACGTCCGCGTCGGCCGCGCGATCGAGGTAGACGTGGCAGTTGCCGGCGTAGTGTTTGATGACCGGCATGCGGGCCTCTTCGCTGACGCGCCGGATCAGCCCCTCGCCGCCGCGGGGAATGGTCACCGTGATATACTCCGGCATGCGGAGGAAATGGCCCACGGCCTCGCGGTCGGTGGTGGCCACAAGCTGCACCGCGTCGGCCGGCAGTCCGGCATCGGCCGCCGCTTTGGCCAGGATCGAGGCGATCTCGGTGTTGCTGTGGGCGGCCTCTTTCCCGCCACGGAGGATCACCGCATTGCCGCTTTTCACGCACAGCGCAGCCGCGTCGGCGGTGACGTTCGGCCGCGATTCGTAGATGAAGAAGATCACGCCCAGCGGCACGCGGACCTTCTGCACGTCGAGCCCGTTGGGACGCACGGAAGAGGAGATGACCTCGCCGATCGGCTCCGGCAGCGCCGCCACCTCTTCCAGGCCGGCGGCCATCGATTCGACCCGCTCGGGAGTCAGCCGCAAGCGGTCGATCTGGGCGTCGGTCAGCCCGAAGTCGGGCGCCGCGGCGATATCGAGCCGGTTGGCCTCCTCGAGCGCTGCAATTCGCCCACGAATAAGCCGGGCAGATCGGCGCAGCCATTGGATCTTCCGGGCCCCGGTCACCCGGGTCAAATCGGCCGCCGCCCGTTTCGCCCGTTCGGCCACGTCGAGGCAGTATGTTCGTAGATCGTCCATACGATCGATCCAGGGGTTTCGCTACAAGGGGGGGATTCGCGGCCGGAGGAGAGGGGTGGCCGCAGGTCTCCGGGGAAGTATCCCCGAGATGGGCGAGTAAGTCAACGGCGAAAAGCGGATTCGGTGACCGCCCAGAAGAGACGCAACATGCATGCCCACAACGACTTATGGAGCCCCTTTTGTAAGCAATCGCCCAACCCGTTCGTAGTGTCCCGATTTGTCGGGGCCGTGCAGCGGAACCCCGTGAAAGACCGCATGAATGCGGTCACTACGAACGGCTCTTTGCGGGTTCGGCGAACGAGTACCCCCTTTCCTTGCCGTTGCTGGGCAAGGTCCCACGCTAGTCCAGAGTCCGGCTCAGCGACGAGCGAATCTGCAGCAGCGCCCGATAGGCGGTCTGGCCGACCGAGTCGTCGGGGTCGTTGACGGCGTTGGTTAGCGCGGTCTCGGCCGTCTGGGCGGCCGGGCCGAGGCGTCCCAGCGACCGGGCGGCGGAACGCCTTACGGCCGGACTGTCGTTGCTTAGCGCGCGAATCAACTCCGGGACGGCCGGCGGTCCGATCCAGCCGAGGGCTTCCGCCGCGCCGTGGCGAAGTCGCTGGTCCGGCGCGTCCAAGGCTTGGGTGAGCGCGGGCAACACGGTCCGTTGCGGGCTGCCGGCTTCGTTGCGAGCGAGCCGTCCGAGCGATCGGGCGGCGGCCCGGCGGACATCGGATTGGGCGTGCCGCAGGGCGGCGACCAGGGCCGGGACGACCGCCGCGGCCGGGGCGTCGATCTGTCCCAGCGACACCGCAGCCTGATACGCCCCGCGGCCCGGCTGCTGGCTGATGCGGATCAGGGCCGGGATGGCCGCCGCGTGGTGCTCGATCTGCCAGAGGGCCACCGCCGCACGTACCCGCGTGACGGCGTCCGGGTCTTCGAGCATCGGCAGCAAGGCCTCGACGGCCCCTTTGGCGGCCGGGCCGAGGTTGCCCAGGGCCAAGGCCGAATTCCGCCGGACCGAAGGCAGCGTAGAGCGGAGGGTGGCCGTCAGTGTGTCCAAAGCGGCTTCGGCGGGCGGTCCGATCTGCGCCAATGCCCAACCGGCCGTGTCGCGGACGTATTCGTGGCCGTCTTGCTTCAAGACGTCGGCCAGCGTCTCGACCGCCTCGGCCGAGGCCGGTCCCAAGCGGCCCAGCGCATAGGCGGCGTACCAGCGCGCCCGTTCGTCCTCATCGGAAAGCTGCTCGATCCACTGCGCGACGGTCTTGTCTTGCCAGCGGGCTTCCTGCGCCAACGATGTACAGACCGGCAACGCCGTGGCGGCCAGGAGCATCACGAACGGAATCAGGTGTCGATTCATGCGGCGTGCTTCGTGGGGACGGCGAGCTTCATCATTTAGCCGCCGCCGGCACGGCGGCGAGAATCGGCGGATACTACGGATCGGCCTCCGGCACGTCGGGCTGGTACAGTTCGGAGTTGACCAGTTCGATTTGATGGGCCGGGTCGTCGTCCGGCTCGATATAGACGCGGTACTGGAGCTTCCCCTTATTGCTCAACGCTTCATACTGATCGGCGTACCAGAGCTGGGCGTCGAAGGCGATCAACTGCCGCTGCATGATCGCCTGCTTCTGGGGGTTCTTCTCCTTCTCGACCTGTTTCGCCATTTCGTCACGGACGTTCTGTGCCTGGTTCCTCTCGCCCACGTTCCGGAAGGGGCGGAAGTTGACCTGTCGACGCGATGGTTGCGTCAGGCGCAATGAGGAGGCGATTTCCGTGGCCTTGGTGCTGAACGTCAGCCGGAAGGCCATCATCGGCTGGGCGTTGCCGTGCTGATCCTGGCGTTGGAAGACGATATCGATCGGGGCCTTCGGGGCGATGGGCCCCTGCGGGTTTTCGACGTGGCCTGGGAAGGCCCCGTCCCACTTGGTGATCTCCAGCCGCAGGTCGTCCGACTCCGGCAGGCATTTGCGCCGCAGCGACGAGGTGGCGAAACCGCGGTCCAGATCGATCGTCAGCGGCGGCACGGCCGCGGGCGCAGCCAACGGCAGGAACCGCTCCTCGCTGCCCACGCGAACGATCAACGCACAGTTGCACAACCCGTTGGCCGTTTCGGCCTCGGCCGTATCGAGCCACTGAAACATCAGCCGATCGTTCTCGTTCCAAAGCTGCCCGACGTCGACGTCCGGCGTGGTCGCGGTGGTGCGAACCGCCGAGCCGAACTGCACCGTCCAGGCGACCGATTCGCCCCGCGTGCCTTGCGCCAGAGCAAATCGCTTGATTCCCTTGCAGGCGCTCTCGCCGCCGATCAATTCGACTTCCCACGAGCCTCCCTCGGGAATGTAGAGCTCACCCAACTCGACCGGATCGCGCGGCTGGCCGGTAGCGTCCGTGCCCGTCGGAAGCAGCGGCAAGTCGAGCCGGTCGGCCAACGCGCTGAACGGCTCAGGCTTCTTCGGCGGCGGATCGGGAGGATCGGGCGGCGGATCGGGCGGCACCGGGTCGGGCGGCACCGGATCGGGCGGCACCGGATCGGGCGGCACCGGATCGGGCGGCACCGGATCGGGCGGCA
>CAYYNP010000017.1:59069-64212 GCA_964472545.1 uncultured Planctomycetaceae bacterium
CCGGATCGGGCGGCGGCGTGGTGCCGGTCTTCGTCTGCGTCGCCGAGCCGTCGTCCGCAGGCGTCTTTTCCGTCTTCCCGGCAGTCTTCTTGGTGACGTCGTCGCCGGAGGCGGCCGGCTTGTCGTTGCCGGAGCGTGAAGCCAGGATCAACGGCACGGCCACGGCCGTGGCCACCAGCAACACCACCACCGAACAGGCGATCGTGGCGATTAGCTTCTGCCGCCGAGTGGCCAACAGCCCGGCCTGCTTCGTTGTGCCCTGCGGTTGGTCGGCCTGCGAGTCGGCCGGAGGCGGCGACTGCAGCGGTTGGGAATCCTGCACCGACGGCGGCTTGGGCGCCGGAGCGATGTTGATCGACGGCAGCCCTTCAAAGTTGAACTCGCCCGACGAATCCGAGGCGCGGCGTTCGGGCAGCCGCTTCGGCTTCCGCGGCGGCGGCCGCCATTGACGCAGCGCCGAGACGACGTCGTCGGCCGTCTGATAGCGGTCGAAAGGCTGCCGGGCCATCATCTTGCGGCAGATCGTGACCAGGTCCGGCGGCGTGTCCGGGCGGAGTTCCGACACACCGCGGGGCTCTTGTGTTTGATGCTTGAGGATCTTCTCGTGCAACGTTCCTTCGGGAAACGGCGGCTGGCCGGTGAGCAGGAAATAGAGCGTACAGCCGAGCGAGTAGATGTCGGCCCGGTGGTCAAAGTCGGGCGTTTGCAGGGCCTGTTCCGGGGCCAGATAATCGACCGAGCCCAACACGCTCTCGTCTTCTTCGGCGGCGGGCTTCTTGCCGTTCTCGCCGGCCAACCGGCTGAGCCCCATGTCGACGATCTTCACCGTGCCCTGCCTGTTGACCAACAGGTTCGACGGCTTCACGTCGCAATGGATCATGTTCTGGTCGTGCCCGTGGGCAAGTCCCTCGGCTGCCTGGCGGATGCAATCGGCGGCGTTCTCGAAATCCAACGGCCCTTCGGTCTCGACCCATTTGCTCAGGTCGCGGCCGTCGATGTACTCCATCACGAGGAAGTAGCGGTCGCCCTCGTTGTCGACGCTGAAGGCCTGCACGATGTTGGGATGGTCTAGCGCGGCAACCGCCCGGGCTTCGGAGAAGAACCGCTGCAGCGAGGCCGGGTCCTTGCCGACCTGGCGGGAGAGGATCTTCAGCGCCACGCGGCGGTTCATCATCGTATGCTGGCCCAGAAACACGGCTCCCATACCGCCGCGGCCGAGCAGTTTGATCAGCCGGTACTTGCCCAAGAAGAAGGAACTGCGTCCGGCCAGCAATTGCCCGGCCTGCCAGCGGCTGATCAGTTTTTCGCGCACCAACGTACGGGCGGCGCCGGTCGGGTCGCGTTGGTCGGCCGAGAGACGCCGGGCCTCGGCCAATTGCTCAGGCTCGAGCAGATTGCTCCGCTTCAGGACCGCGAAGAAGTCGTCAGCCGTCTCGATGGCCATACACGAAACCCCAAGACGTACTATTGGGGCCCCCGGAATAAGCGGTAAGCTTCCATTCTCTTCTCAAGTCTAACAATCCGGGAAAGAAAAGGCAATGAAGTGCCAAAATGGGGCCACAGGCCGCCCCTGGTCTGCACGTCACCATTCGCACGTCACCATTCGCACGTCACCATTCGCACGTCGCATTTCGCACGTGGCATTTTGCGCTTTCGACCGCCTGCCACGCGTTCTCCGGCGTCATGCCAACGGTCACCTCGAGAGTCTCGATACTCACCCCCAGTTGGCGGTAGTGTTCGGCCAGCGGCAGCGTTCGATCTTCGTAGATCGCCAGTTTCCGCTTCACGTCGGGCAGTTCGTCGTCGGGGCGGCCGCGGCGGTCGCCGCCCGGGTCGTGGCGGATTCGCGCCATTACCGTCTCGCCCGTGCAGTGCAGCCGGAGGACCGTGTGGACGTCGACGATCGCGTCGACCGCCCGGGCCTGGCCGGCGTGTCGGGGCAGGCCGTTGAGGACCAGATGCGTCTGACGGTCCGCGCGGTGTTCGGCCAGGAACGACCGCAGAACACGCTCGGCAATGGGGAAGTGTTCGTCCTCCAACAGCGCGCCGGAAGCGAGCACTCCGCGGAGGAAATCGATGTTTTGCCGGCCGACGATCCGGTCGGGCCGATCCCGGTCGACGATCCGGCGCAAGTTGGCACCGAAGTCGAAATGCAGGCATTTCCGCTGCCAGAGGCCACGCCGCTGGATCAACTCGCCCAAGGGCGTTTTGCCGGACGCCGTGGGCCCCAAGAGCAGGAACGCGGGGATTCGGGCAGTCGCAGGATTGGCGTCGGACGTCTTCACGGCAGGGACTTCCTACTCCAACTCGGAGTCGTTTTCCGAGTCCGGTTGTTGTGGCAGCTCCCCAACCGATCCGTTGGCCGGTTCGGCCAACTCGGCGATCGCCTCCATAAACCGCTGTGTCAACTCCTTGCGAACCTGCCGGTCGCCCTCGCAGCCGTAGTAGGGTGAGAGATCGATCGGCTGGCCGATCTCCAGCCGGACCTTCGACGGCATGAAGAGGCACCCCCATGGTGTGCCGTCGTAGGGCGAGCCTTCGATGTAGAGCGGCACCACCGGCACTTGGGCCTTCATGGCGATCAGGGTCGCCCCGCCGCGAAACGGCAGCAGCAGCTTGTCGGTCGTGTTGATGTGACCTTCGGGAAACAGGGCCACCAGGCCACCTTGCTGGGCATAGCGGATGGCCAGTTTCGTGGCGGCCGTGTCGTTCCCGCGCCGGCCGACGGGAATCACCTTGCACGACCGCAGAAACCACCCGAACGCCAGGTTTTCGACGTACTCCCGGGCGACCATCCAATGCACCAGCCGATCGGTAATGATCACGCTTAGCGAGGGGTCCATCGGTCCACGGTGGTTGCAGATGATCACCGCCCCCTGGCCCGGCGGCAGCGGCCATTGGCCGTTGATTTCCGCCCGCCAGAGGATGCGGACCATCAGATAGTTCAGCGCGTAGAGCAGGGTTTGCAGGCGCGTGTAGGGAGAGCGGCGGATCTGAATCGCGGCCCAGACCACCGGCGCGGCCGCCGCGGCAATCAAGGTGCAAATCGCAAGAGTCCTGGCGGCGTCGGCCGATAACATGTCAGATCGTTTCCTTTTCGGCAGATTTCGGTTCTAATGTAACGCCCCTGAAGAGATTCTGCGAGACCCACGGCCACGGAACCACGGCATGCGACTCGGCATCTTGAGCGACACCCACGGGGCCGTCGGCACCACACAGGCGGCCGTGCGGATGTTTGAAAGCCTGCGAATCGACCTATTGATCCACTGTGGCGACGTGGGGCCGCCATCGTTGATTCCGCTGTTTTCGCCGTGGCCGTGCCACTTCGTGATCGGCAACATGGACGATGCAACGTCGCTGCGCACCGCGATCGACGCCGCCGGCCACACCTGCTACGAACGGTTCGGCCACTTGAAGGTAAACGGCCGCTCGATCGCCTTTCTGCACGGCGACGACGCCCGGCTGCTGCGGCAAACGATCCTCAGCGGCCGCTGGGACCTGGTCTGCTACGGACACACGCACGTAGCGCAGCACTCCGTCGAAGGTCCCACCGTGGTCGTTAATCCTGGAGCCATCCAGCGAACCGGGTGCCCCTCGGTGGCGATCGTGGATCTGCCGTCGATGGAAGTCACCGAAGTCCCGCTGTGACGATGGGCGGCGATCCGTCGGGAGCGTAGAACGAGCCCCCAGCCCCGAGTCTCCAGCCCCGAGTCCCCAGCCCCGAGTCTCCAGCCCCGAGTCTCCAGCCCCCAAATCCGACGCACAGGTTTGGCGGGCTGGATTCTCGCGAATCCAGCTACCCCTTCCAACTCTGCGAGAGTATAGTGGCACATAGCCCCGCGCCGCATTGATGGGCTTGGTTTCGGCGCACGTCAACATGCCTAGCGACAAATTGCGTCGCCGGCTCGCTTGGGAAGCGGCCCGGCTGATGTACGATCGGGACGAATCGGAGTACTTTCGCGCGAAGATGAAGGCCGCCCGGCGGATCTGCCCGGGAGACGTCAAGCCGAGCGACCTGCCCAGCAATCGCGAAATCCGCGATCAGATCGAAGCCCTGGCCCGGCTGCACGAGGGCCAGCGCCGCACGGAAAACCTGCGGCGGATGCGCCTCGAAGCGCTGCGGATGATGCGCATCCTGAAGGCGTTTCGCCCCCGGCTGATCGGCAGCACGCTGACCGGCCACGTCCGTAAGGGCTCCGACATCGATCTGCACGTCTTCTCCGACAGCGTCGAGGCCGTGGCCGCCGCGCTCGAGGCCGAGGGCATCCGCTACGAAATCGAACGCAAGCGGGTCCGCAAACACGGCGTCGAGACGGTCTATCGCCACGTCCACGCCTTCGAGCACTTCCCGCTGGAGTTGACCGTCTACGGGTCGAACATGGCCCACTACGTCTTCAAGAGTTCGGTGACCGGCGGGCCGATCCCGCGGGTGAGCATCGCGGAACTGGAGCAGTTGCTCGCCGAGCAGTATCCCGACCTGGAACTCGAGCAGGCCGTGTTGGAGGCCGAGAGCAGCGTGGATCGCTACCAGATCTACGAGATGCTCCTGCTGCCGCTGGAAAGGGTCAAGGAGAGCCGCAAGTATCACCCCGAAGGCGACGTGCTCTACCACAGCCTGCAGGTGTTCGACCTGGCCCGCGATCAACGGCCCTACGACGAGGAGTTCCTGCTGGCGGCGTTGCTGCACGACGTGGGCAAGGGGATCGACCGCGGCGACCACGTGGCGGCCGGTTTGGAGGCGCTCGAGGGCGTTATCACCCCCCGCACGGCCTGGCTGATCGAGCACCACATGGACGGCCACGCCATTCTCGGCGGTACGCTCGGCGCTCGCGCGCGGCGGCGCTTGGAGGCCTCCGCCGATTTCGACGAACTGGTGCTGCTGGCCGAATGCGACGACGCCGGCCGAGCGGTCGGCGTCGAGGCGCCGGACGTCGACGAGGCCCTGCAATGCCTCCGCGACTTGGCGGCGGTATGCGGGGAGTAGGTCGCCACCCGCGAGATGCACACAACCTAGCAGGGGCATCATCTAGACCCCTGGAGTTACTTTCTCCGATACGTGACCGAGAATCGATGGCCCTCTTCACACCCCAGGAGAACTGCAAAGTCGATTCGCGGGAGTGGAAAAGGGGGACTGGCTCCGAGC
>CAYYNP010000018.1:0-63152 GCA_964472545.1 uncultured Planctomycetaceae bacterium
GGCTTCGAGCTGATGTCGTAGACGACGCGGTTCACGCCGGGGACTTCGTTGATGATGCGGGTGGAGATCTTGGCCAGCAGTTCGTGCGGCAGGTGGCTCCAGTCGGCGGTCATGAAGTCTTCGGTGTTGACCGAGCGGACGGCCACCGCGTCGGCGTAGGTGCGGGCGTCGCCCATCACGCCCACGCTTTGTACGGGCAAGAGCACGGCGAACGACTGCGACGTTTTGCGATACAGCCCGGCCTCCTTGATTTCGCCGACCACGATCGC
The DNA here is from genome assembly GCA_964472545.1 of uncultured Planctomycetaceae bacterium. Lineage (GTDB taxonomy): Bacteria > Planctomycetota > Planctomycetia > Pirellulales > Thermoguttaceae > CAYYNP01. The sequence goes on from CAYYNP010000018.1 coordinate 270, forward strand.
GTCGGCCTCGCGAAGCGTGGCCAGCCGCTCGGCGGTGACCTCGCCCAGGCATCGTACGGCCAGCCCGGGGCCAGGGAACGGATGACGCCAGACGATCTCCTCCGGCAGCCCGAGTTGGAGCCCCAGCCGGCGGACTTCGTCTTTGAACAGGTCGCGAAGCGGCTCGATCAGCGTGAAGTCGAGGTCTTCCGGCAGCCCACCCACGTTGTGGTGCAGTTTGATCGTGTCCGCCGGGCCGTCTTGCGAACCGCCGCTCTCGATGACGTCGGGGTAGAGCGTTCCCTGGGCCAGGAATTCGGCCCCTTCGATCTTGGCGGCCTCATCGGCGAAGCACTCGATGAAGGCATGTCCGATTCGGCGGCGTTTCTCTTCTGGATCGACCACACCGGCCAACGCGTCGAGGAACTTCTTCTCGCCCTGCACCACGTGCAGGTCGGTGCGGAAGTGGTCGCTGAACTCCTCGATCACCGACTCCGCCTCGTCCTTGCGCAACAGGCCGTTGTCGACAAGGATGCACGAAAGCTGATCGCCGATGGCCTCAGACAACAGCGCCGCCACGACCGACGAATCGACGCCGCCGGAGAGTCCGCAGATCACCCGGGAATCGCCGACGCGATCGCGGATATCCCGGATCGTCTGCCGCGCGAAATCTCCCAGCTTCCACGTGCCGCTGCAATCACAGGCGGCCGCAAGGAAGTTACCCAGGATCTTCGAGCCTTCCGGCGTGTGGGTCACCTCGGGATGGAACTGTAGGCCGTAGATCGGCAACTCGCGGTGCTTGATCGCGGCGAAGGGGCAGGTCGCGGTGGCGGCCAGCGGCTGGAAGGCCTCGGAGATCTCGGCCACCTGATCGCCGTGGCTCATCCAGACTTCGGTCTGCCGCGAGACGCCGTCGAACAGAGGGTCCTCCTCCGTGATGTGGCAATGCGCCCGGCCATACTCCTTGGATGGGTTGTTCTTTACCCTTCCGCCGAGCGATTCGCACGCGAGCTGCAACCCGTAGCAGATCCCCAACACCGGCAGCCCGAGCCGGAAGATGCCCGGATCGCATTTCGGTGCCCCATCCTCGTAAACGCTAGACGGCCCACCCGAGAGAACTAGTCCTTTCGGCTGGATCTCTGTGATGCGCTGCGGTGTGATGTCGTGGCGGACGATCTCGCAATAGACTTGCTGTTCGCGGACCTTTCGGGCGATCAACTGCGAGTATTGGGACCCAAAATCGAGCACCAAGACCTTCTCGTCGGCGATTCGGCTCATCGCGGCTTCCTCAGGGAAAGCCGGGCATTATAGAGTGCGGCGGTGTGGTATGCCAGTGCCTGAGTTTTGCGAAACGATCCCCATAAGGGGGGTTAGCTTGGGCGAAGCGCAGCGGCGTCCCAGGGACTTGCCGGCGGGTGCGGCCGGCCACGGCGAGGATTCATCCACCGACGACGTAGATCAGCCACCGATGACGTAGAATTGCGGGATGAAGGATCTTCCACAACGACTTCCTGCAACCGACCAACCCCCGGCCGCCGACGCCCCGGGGCCGTGGTCTTCGGCCGATTGGCTCTGCCTGACGGCGCTGGCCGTGCTGTGTCTGGCGATCCGTCTGCCGGCGATCAACGCGATTTGGCTGGGTGTCGACCAGCACCAATACGCGGCCACGGCGGCCTATCTCCAGGCCGACGGCGTCTCGGCCTTCTCCGACCCCATTGGGCCTGTGCATACGTTCGAGTTGTACCGCGTGCTGGCGTGGATCTTCGGGCCGTACAGCCTGGCGTCGGTTCGGCTGTTCGTGCTGCTGATCGCCTTGGGGTCCTCCGTGCTGATCTTCTTGATTGTCCGCCGGGCTGTGGGGCGCGGCTACGGTTTACTCGGCGGCGCGGTCTTCCTCGGCTACAGCGTCCTTTTCGAGGGGCTCTCGGCCAATCGCGAGTGGTTCGCCGGCCCGCTGACGCTTCTGGGCGTGTTTCTCTACCTGCAGGCGATCGAACGGCGCGGCAAGAGGGCCCTGTGGCTGATCGCAGCGGCCGGGCTGTGTTGCGGCGTGGCGGCTTGGTTCAAACTCCAGGCGATCTGTACCATGGCCGTCGTACCCGCCGCACTGGCCTATCGGGCGATCGTCGATCGGCGGCTGCGTCCGGCCGCGATCGACATGGCGGCCTACACGGCCGGGTCGGCGGTTGCCGTGGGGTTGTTCTTCTTGCCGTTTCTTCTGGCCGGCACGGCCGACGACTATCTGGTGTGGTTTCGACAGACGTCGCAGTCGTACGTCGTCGAGTCGGCCGGGCTGCCGCCGGAAATGGCCGCGGCGCGAGGACTCTCGCCGACGTCGGAAGCCGTGCCGCTACAATACTTCAGAGCCTTCTATCGACACCCGTTTCCGATGCCGTTGTTTCTGCCGTATTGTCTGGTGTTGGTGTGGGGCGTCTGTGTGGTGATGGGTGGCTGGCGGGCCATCGCAACGAAGTCCCGGGGCGTCGATACTGGGACGCCGCTGCGCTCTGCCTCAGCCACCCGTCGGGCAAGTCTCAAGGATCAACTCAGCGACCCAACGCTGGTCGTCTTCGTGTTCTACCTACTCGCGGCCATGTTTGCGGTGCAGCTCGGCCGGCGTTTCTTCCCGCACTACTTCCTGCTGATGATGCCGCCGCTTGCCGTGCTGTTCTCGATCGCGTTGCGATGGATTGTGACGTTGCCTCGCAACAAGATAGCGGCCGTGGGAGTCGGTGGGCTGATCGTGCTGTTTCTCGCACTGGAAGCCGCCAACTTCTGGCAGTCGGTCAGCCCGTGGCTTTGGGCCGCGGCGTTTCTGCTTTCGGGCGGGTCGTTGGCGTTCCTCGGGCTCGGCCATGCGGTCTTCTGTAGCCGGCTGGCTCGACGATGCCTGTTGGTGACGGTCGGCGCGCAACTCGGGTTGATGGCTTTGTGCCTGCCGACGGTGGTTCGTGTGCTCAGCGAGCGGGGAGTCCTTTGCGCGGGCGAAAAGGTGCCGCTGGAGAACGTGGTTGGGTATCTGCGCGGGCAACACCACGACGGCGATCGGCTGTTCGTTTGGGGATGGCGGCCGGAACTCTATACGTTCTCGCGGCTGCAGCCGGCCTCCAGTTTCACGATCACTTCGTACATCATCCGCGACGCCCGGGTCTTGCGAACCGGCCGCGTGGAGCCCGACCCGATGTTATCTGATCGCCTGATGAGAACGCTTCGTGACCGGCCGCCACGGTTCATCGTCGACGCCTCGCGATGTAGCCTGGCATTGAGCCACCGCTGGGCCTATCGGTTGGAGAATCTCCCGCCGTTGGCCGAGTTTCTTGCCAGTGAATACGAGCTGACTGCCACGCTGGACGACTGCGACGTCTACGCCCGCAAGGATTCGTCATAAAGCCGCGACCATTGGTCGCGCCCGACCAACGGCGGGGCTGGGGGCTCAGGACTCGGCAAATGGGCGCGACCACCGGTCGCGGCTTTGTGCGTAACGGCCACGTTCATGCAAACGCCGGGGTTTGACCGCCATCGACGTCGACCACCGGCAGCGCCGGGCCGGCCGGCGGCTGATAGAGCGTGATTCGCCCGCCTTGGGCCTTGATGCTGCGTTGGGCCGATTCGAGGATGCGGACGATCCGCAGGCCCGCTTCGCCGTCGGTCAGCGGGCGGGCGCCCGTGGCGATGCAGTCGGCGAAATGCTCGACCATGCGGCCAAGCGGCTCGGTCCGCTCGATGTGCGGGGCCCAGACGTCGCCGGTGCGATAGCCGATCAACACGCCGCGGCGCGTCTCCGGATCGTGCGAAACGGTAATCCCCCGGTCGTAGACGCGAATCTTCTCGTCCGGCAGCAGATCGTTATAGACCAGGCCCTTGCGGCTGCCGCCGATCACGAAGTGGCGGATCTTCACCGGGCTGAGCCAGTTGACGTGGAACGAGGCCAGCATGCCGCCGCCGAAATCGAGATTCAGATGGGCCACGTCCTCGATCTCGCTGTTGTTATCGGCGTGGCAGGTGCCGAAGGCCGAGAGGCTGTTTGGCAGCCGGCCGATCAGATAATCCATGATCGACAAATCGTGTGGGGCCAGGTCCCAAACCACGTTCACGTCGTGCTGAAACAACCCCAGGTTGATCCGCACGCTATCGACGAAGTAGAGTTCCCCGAGTTCGCCGGAGTCGATGATCTGTTTGATCCGCCGCACCGGGTCGCTGTAGATGAACGTGTGGTCGACCATCAGCGTCAGTCCGGCGGCGTCGGCCGTGTTGACGAGTTCTTCGGCCTCGCGGACCGAGGCGGCCATCGGTTTTTCCAGCAGCACGTGCTTGCCGGCCTCGAGTGCCGCCAGCCCGATCGGGCCGTGGGTGCCCACGGGCGTGGCGATGGCCACGGCGTCGACGTCGTTGCGTGCCAGCAGGGTCTCGACGTCGTCGACCGCGTCGACCGCCGGATAGCCGGCCAGGACATTCTGCAGCCGGTCTGCGTCGCGGTCGCAAACGGCCACCAGTTCCGTCTTGCCACAGGCGGCGAAGTTGCGGATCAGATTCGGCCCCCAATACCCGCAGCCCACCACGGCCACGCGGATCGGTGTCGCGGCGGGGTTTCGGTTCCCGTTGCCCTGGTGTTGTTTCGTATCGGACATGATGGTTTCCTTTGCGTTACTTGTCTAAACGATTGCCGTCTCGCCGCAGGTTTCCTCGACGCGGTAGAGATCGTCAGTAAGCATGCTCGAATGTCTCCTCGGGAATCGCGGCGGGCAACTGCGAGAGGTCGGGGATCGCCATCGCCTGAGGGAAGTACGGATGCTCGGTCAGGTCGACCCAGCGGCACTTTCCGCCGGCAACGCAAATCGGCACGGCGTGCGGCCCATCCAGTTCGTTGATGCGTCGGCAGGCCTCCAGATCGCCGACGTGATCGCCGACGTAGGCGAACCGGTCGTCGCTGCTTAGCCCGAGTTGCCGGGCCATTTCCACCAGCCCATCGGGATGCGGTTCGTGTCGATCGACGTCCTCGAAGGCCACCAACGGGAACGCATCGGGGCATCTCCACACTCCGTGGTCGACCAGCGCCTGCCGCACACACGCCGCCGAGTTGCTGCTGACGATCCCCACCGGCCAACGCTTGGAGGCAAAGTCCCACGCCTGGCGAGCGTAGGCACAACGTTCCGAATCGACGCTGAATTGCCGTTCGTAGGACGCGATCACCTCCAGCGTGCGTCGCCGCATGTGCCGCCTGACCGGCTCCCGTTCATGCTCGAGCGCCGTCCACGCCCGGTCGACGTCTTGGTAGAACGGTCGGAAGGCGTACGTCGGGCCGATCTCGGCAAACAGATCCGCCAGCGCATCGCGAAGCTGCTGCATTTGCCCGCCGGTGGCGCGAAGCCGCACCAACGTGCCGTCGAAGTCAAAGATCACCGCAGCAAGTGGTTTCATGGTACTAACACCGTGCTTCCAAGGTAACGTAGGATTTGCGTCCCCACGGCCGGTTTCGGCAGTCGAGCCGGTCGGCCATCGCCGTCAACCGCTCGCGTAGTCTCGACAGATTGTCCGCCTCGTTCAGGAATGCAGTAAGGATGCTGATTCTTGCCACTGAAGTTCTCCGCTTGGGTGTGCCACGGTTGCCGACGCAACTTCCACCTCCTCAAACATATCTCGCCAGAAGTTTCGGCCGTCCCAGAGCGGGCCGAAGTGGTGCATTTGCGCCAAGGGAACAAATCGCTTCACCGGGGTCGAGGCCAGCACGTGCAGCCAGCGGGGGTCGCCGCCGCGGCTGAGCGCGTGGCCGATGGTCTGGATGTTTGACGGCAGCCGGGCGACGGCCTGCTCGATGGTCGCCGGCACGATCGGCAGCAGCGTCAGCGCGTCGATCGGCGGCAAATCGATTGTGCCGGCGGCCAGCACGGCGGCGTTTCGCGGCGCCGATGCAGCGTCCCAGCCCAAGGCAGCCGCCCACTGCCGCGCCATCACGTTGGCCGAAGCCACGTGCATCGGTACTTCGCGCGCGACGGTCCGCGGCCAGAGTTCGATCAATCGATCGCGCAAGCCGACGGCGTCTTGCTCGGCACCGTCCAATAACACGACGCGGGCGGGCGAAGTGCAACCCGCCTGGCCATATACGGCAAACACCTTGATAAGCGTCGAAAGGGTCTCGTCGTCGCACCGATCCGCATCGATCCAGGCCTCCGACCGCCGGTCGGAGAAGGCGACGCTGAGGCTGCCGACCGGATGCGACAGCGCCTCGACGGCGGAAACCGCTTCGTCGGAGCCGAAAACGATGCGCACGGACGCCTCGGCCGCCATGCTCTCGCCGCGCGGATCGTGTCGGTCGAACCGTTCGAGGTGAACTCGCTCTTGCAAGAACGTCGACAAGCCGCCGGTCGACAGGCCGCCGGCCGACAGACGCCGGCCGGCGAAATGCAGGAACGCTTCCGAGAGGTCCTCGGTCTGGGAGCCCGCCTTCAATCGCAGTGAATTGCCGGTAAGGCTCAACAGGATCAACGTCAGCGGTCCGAGCAAACTGACGTTGTTGGGCAGCCAAACCGCCACCGGGCCCCGCGGCCGAACGAGCACGTCGACCGGCTCGTCGGTGTACGGCAGCGGCGCGCCGAACGAATCGACAAACGGCCGCCGCAGGTTTGCGGCGTCGAGAAAGGCGATCAGATACGCCCATTCATCGCGCGTAAACGGCCGGGGACACTCGCGGATCATCGCGTCGCGCAGCTCCTGCCACTGGCCGACCCGGGCGTCCAACTCGAACGGCACGGCGACCGCGTAGCGGCGGCCGGGTGTTTCGAAATAGTGGAGCCGATCAGACATTGGCGCAACCTCGCACTTCGGCCTTGGGGACGCGGCCGAGCAACTCGAACCGTCGGCCGACACGCCCGCACGGGCACGGGCCCTCGACCACGCGACCGCGGTCCTCCGTCAGTACGCTATGGTACGGGGCCCCGTAGGCCAGCACGTTCATCAATTGCAGCAGGCCCGCCTCGCCGACCAGCGGGCGGAGCGTCCAGGGGTCGCGGACCAGCACGTCGGCCCAGCGGGGAACGTGTCGAAAGCCGTGTTCGCAAAGCGGATAGAGAACGCCCACCTGCTCGACCAGCCCGTAGAAGTCGATCACTTGCGAGTCGGCAGCGAGCCCTTTCAGCAACGCGGCGTCGAAGCGGGCCCGGCCGATGCGCAACCGCTGGAGCTTCTTCCATCCGCCGCTGTGGACGAAATGGATCCGCTTGCCGGCCATTGCCGAACGCACGTGTTGCGGCACGTCGGCTCCACCCCATGCCGTCCAGAGGACCCACGTGAACCCGTAGACCAGCAGGTCGTCGTGCTGCCGCAGCAGTTCGGCCAGCCGGTTCCAATCGAGGCTTTCGGGATCGTCGGCGTCGTCGATGAGAAAGTGGATTTCGCTGGCCAGCGGCCGCAGGCTCATCGCGGCAGCCACCCTTGCCGACACTTCGCTCCGCCGGCGCAGCGATTGGGCGCTGTCGAGCACCAGCAACGGTCTGTGCTGCGAGCCAACCAACTCCTCGAGGATCGCCAGGCTGCTCTTCGATTGCAGGGCGGAACTGCGCCCGTCCAGCGTGATCTTGCTGGGCGAATCGCCGGTCGTTGCCGAGGAGGTCAGCGTACGCCGGTGTTCGATCTCGGGACCGGCGGTCTTCAGCAAGAGGTGTTTGAAAACCCCCACGTGCAGAAACGGCAGTTGCTCGGGCGTATCCGCCGGCCACGTCTCGGGCCAGATCCGCCGGTATTCGGCACATCCCCGCCGATGCCACGCCGTCAGGTCGTTCATCTCCGCCAAGAACCCCACGCCGTCGCGCGGCGCAAACGGCCGTTGCTCGAGTAGCCGGCTCATACGTACACCCCGGGTTGAAATCGGTCGATGGCCGGGGGGCGCACCAGGACGCTGTTGGTACGCGTACACGGATCCCGCAAAACGTTTCTCCATCGCTCGGCCAATACGGGCAGCATCTCTGCGTACGTCTCTGGATCGAATAGATCGTGCAGCACGTTGAAGATCACCGGCTCGTCGAGCTCGTACTCGTTCATCAGCCGGTTGAAGGTCTCCGAACCGTCGGCGTTGAACTGCATTACGGGCCACAGCAGCGTCGTGCAGAGCCGTGCGTGATGCCAACCATCGTCCGGCCAGGCCGCGCGGAGCGGGCCTTCCAGCGTGTGGGCGATGCCGTGCACCAGCCCCGCACTCGCGCGGGCTTGCCCGGCACAGGCACGGGCGCTCGGCTCGAACCATCGCGGATCGGCGGCCAACGGCAGCCCGAGCATTTCGCCCATCAACTCGGCCAACTCGCCGCGCAGCGCATCGTCGGCCAGCGGCGAGAGGAAACCTTCCAACGCGTGGGCCCAACAATCGCCGCACGCTTCCCGGGCGCGCCGCGGAGGGATCGACGCTGCCAGCCCGGGCCACGTCACCCGGCAGTCGGGAAGGTATTTCGGATCGAGGCGAATCTCCTTTTGGCCGTCGCGGTCGAGGACCACTACGGGCGAGGCCTCCGCCCCGCTGCCGAAGATCGACGGGATCGCGACGAGCCGAACGGGGGGCCGAACGGGCGGCCGACGGTCGCGGGCGGCGGCTTTGGCCCGGTCGATCAGCGTCCCCCCGCCGGCGACGATCAGCGTATCGAGATCGTCGGGCAACGGCCCCTCGGGATCCGCCAGCGAGAACGGCAACTCGGACCTCACTTGTGCCGAGACACTCGGTGTGGCCCACAGCCGGACCGCACCGAGGTCGGCCGCCCGCAGTTGATCCAGCGTCCAAATCGGAGGCAGTTTATCAGTCAAAGTCGATCCCCTTGGTCGAAAGGGCGTCGATGATGTCCTGGACGCTTTCGATACTCGTGGCCTCTTCGGGGCTGAAGTGGTAGCCGAACGTGTTGTGAACGCCGACGGCCATCGACACCACACCCAGCGAATCCCACGTGTCGACCTCGTTGCGGCGGAGGTCGAAGCGGAATTCCGACGGTTCGAGCAGGAAGACGTCGATCAACAAGTTCTGGAGCGTTTCGAGATTCGTCATTTAGATCCTCTGGTACCAATGAACGGTCTTGTCGCCGAGCCTGGAAATCGCCCGCACGTCGACCTTGCCGTTGGGCAACAGCGGCAGCGCGTCGACGCTTTCGATCCGCAGTGGCCAATGGGCCCGGGGATGACCGGCCCGGAACGCCCGCAGCACGGTGCGAACCTGCTGCGTTGAAGGGTGCGGCGAGACGACCAGCACGTGTCCCTCCTCGCCGGCCGGATCGGGTTGCCGGTAGAAGGCCGCCTGTTCGGGCCAGCAGCCGGTCACCGTCGATAGGAGCGTGGCGATGGAGATCTTCTCGCCGTGCCGTTTGAACACTTCACCGCTTCGGCCGGTCAGCCGCCAGCTACCGCGCGCGGTCCGCTCGCCCAGATCGCCGGTGGGCACCCAAACGTCGGGCGTAAGGGGAGAGAATCCGTCGCGGTCGACCAGCGCCACGGCGCCGTACGGGCTGCGGAAGAGCAACTCACCCCGCTTGCCCGTCTTCAACTCGACGCCCGGCAGCGGCCTTCCCACGTCGTCGGCCGAGTCGATCCCCTCGGCCCTTCGCAACGTCAATCGCGGCATGGCCTCGGTACATCCGTAGTTGTTGAAGATCGTCGCCTCGGGGAATATGGCCCGCACCGCCGCGATCTTCTCTTGGGGGAACCTCCCGCCGGCGAAATGGACGCGGATAACGCCCGGGAACGATTGGCCCTCGAAATACCTCACCAGCAACGGAACCTGCGCTCCCACGAGACAGAGCATGGCCCGGTCGGCCTTTTGCAGCGCCGAAAGCAGCACGTCGGGCTGGCCGAAGCCGCCGGTGGTTACCAGGCGTCTGCCGTGACGGGCAGCCCAGACCCACTGGTTCACAAACGCGTAGCAATAAGTCAGCGGCAGGGCCACGATCGTCTCGGCCACCGGCTCGCTCTCCTGCAACCGGTGGAGCACGCCGGCCAGCTCTTCGGCCCGCCGCCGCGAGCCGACCACCAGCTTCGGCTCACCGGTCGTGCCCGAGGTAAGCAGCGCGAAGTGATCGGTTTGGAGTTCTGCCGGCAGTTGGGCGACGGCCCGGGGAATCCAGTCCGGCGAAACGCCGCTCTTGTCCGGCGCAAATACGAACGTTTCGCGCTGGCGCCATGCGCGATCGAGGCGCTGTAGGTCGCGGTTGACTTCGCTTTCGGTCAGGATATCCATCGGTCTTGCACCATCCGTCGATGACTCGATACATCTCGCAATCAGGGCAACGCGGCGGCCGGCACTCCGAACACGCGTTGGCGATCGGTCACCCGCCGGACCACGACCGACCCGATCGCCACGAAGGCCCCGTCGGCAACGCGGACCTCGGAGGAGATCGTGGCATGGGGGCCGATCCACACGTCGTCGCCGACGGTCGCGCTGCCGGCGACGTGTGCTCCGGACGCCAATTCGCACCGCCGTCCGATCCGCGCGTTGTGGGCGATATGCACCAGGGCGTCGATCTTGGTATCCTCGCCTACCTCGGTGAATCCGTTGAACACGGCCCGTGCCACGTGGCTGTTCGCCTGGATTTCCACGCGGTCGCCAAGGCGGCATCCGCCCGCGTGGCGTACGATGACGTGTCGGCCGGCCACGAACTTGGGCTCGAAGCCTTCGCCGCCGATCACGGCGCCGGGCCCCACGACCACGTCTTCGCCCAGAATCGATCGCTCTAGCACGACGGCGTTGGGGCCGACCACGGTGCCGCGGCCGATGCGCACGTTCCGCGGCGCCACGTGTGCCGTGGGGTGGATCGCGGCCTCCGGCGAGATTTCGGAATCGAACGGGCGCCAATAGAAATCGGTTTCCGCCGCCAGGTGATCGTGAACTCGATAGAACGCCGCCGCCGGGTCGTCGCACACGGCCATGCCCAGGCAGTCGGGGATTTCGGCGGCCAAATCGGGCCGGGTAACCACGCACGCGATGTTTGGATTGCCCAGCAACCGCTTCAGATAATCTGGATCGTAGAGCATCACCAGCATCTGATCGGCGTCCTGGGAAAGTGTCCCCAGAGAGCGGAATTCGCCGTCACGGCGAATCGTAACCGGACAGATCCGGTTGATCTCGGCTAATTGCATGAGAAGCTCCTTGCTCCAGGTCCGGTCGTCACCGGAACTTTCTTATGTTGACGCCCGGGTGTTTGTCGCGGGTTGCCGGGGCTCTTCCCACGCCGGTTCCGCCGTTTTGTCGTAGCCGAAGTCGCCGGACTTTGGCAGACTGGCGTGGTAGTTTGAATCGTGACCGGTCCCGGCCGGATTCTGGTGAATTTGGCTACCGCGGCGTTCTCGCACCACGTACGCCGGCCGGCCGCGGAGTTCCTGGTGGATTCGCCCCACATGGATGCCCAAGACGGAGGCCACTGCCAACAAGAGGCCCGAGAGAAACGCGCCGCTAAACCAAGTCGATCCCAGCCAATGGACACCGGTCGACAGGCCGGTCAGCCACAGGCATCCATAAACGCCCAAGCCCGCCGCCGCGATTCGCCATGGGCTCAGCAGCCGCGACGACGTGTCCAGCAGCATGTCGGTCATTAAGGCCGTCTTTTTGGCAAGGTTCCATTTCGAGTTGCCACGGCTGCGCGGCTTGACGTCGTAATAGACGACCTCGCACGGGAACCCTTGCCGGAGCACGAACGGCGTGAGCAGGGCATACGTCGAGCTGTTGGCAAGGAAGGCGTCGGTGGCCACGCGATCCGTCAGCTTCGCTTGGGCCCGAACGGACAGGTCCTTGTACAGCCCGGTGCCCGCCCGCAGGATCGCGTAGAACGCGGAGGCTGCGAGGCCTTCCGAGCGGCGTTGATAGACGCGGCCCTGCTTGGGTACCATCATCACGACCATCGGCGCAGCGCGGTGCCAGGCTTCCAGACACGCTTCGACCAGATCGAGCCCCTCTTGCAGGTCGGCGGGGATCACGATCATCGCGTCGCCGGAGGCGGCTTCCAGCCCGGCCTTGACGGCGCAGTGTGCCCCGCGATTGCCGGCCAATCGGACCAACGCCAACCGTGGCTCGCGTTGAGCCCAAGACAAGAGCGTTTGCCAGGTGTCGTCGGTCGAGCCGTCGTCGACCAGCACGAACTCGAAGTGGTCGCCGAAGCGGTTGGTCTGAAGCGTCGAGAGCTCGGCGATCAACTCCGGCAGGGCTTCGGCCTCGTTGTAGACGGGCACGATCAGCGAGATCAGCGCGGGATCGTTCATGCTCTACCTCCAGCGGGTGCGTTGTCCGGAAAGCTGGTGTTGCGTTGTTCGATGGCGGGGGTCGTCGAGGTTTCTCTGGCCAGGCTCACGTCGGGCGGCCTCCTCGCGGAGTGAGCAGTGCGTCGACGTAGGCGGAGCACGGCTGGCCGTCGGGCTCAGCGGCGGCGTGGGGGCCGGTAAGCTCCTGGCCGACCTTCAGCCCGGCGGCCTGGAGCCGGACGATCGGCTCGGGCCCCAGTTCGCTCAGCAACAATCCCATGTGGCCCGGCGGCGGAGCGGCGGCCGGGTAGCAGACGGCGTCGCCGATCGCATCGCGGTCGACGTCGCCCCAGAGTTGCACCACCGCGTCGAAACGGCCGATCTGCTCGACGGAGTATTTCGCCTGGCCGGTATGGCCGAGGATCGGACGATCCGCGGGTGTGTCGGCGACAATCACCGCGTCGTAGTGGGGTGTATGGTAGTCGTCTCGCTCCGCGAGACGTGGCTCATCTCGCGGAGCGAGATGGCTACTGTGGTCCACCGCCGCGCCGCATCCAAGTAGCGTGCGGAGGATGTATCGACGAAACGGGTTGTCGCAGATCAACAGCAGCTTCGACGTCGCTATCGGCACGCCGCATCGCAGCAGTCCGGCCACCGCCAACGTCCCCAGGTAGTCGAACACGCGGACGTCTTCGTGCCGTTCGTTGGTGCCAGCTACCATTACACCCTGCCGACGACACGCCTGAAGATCGACTTCCCCGGTCCGCAACTCCCAGCTCTCGTACATCAGCGGCACGACCGTACCCGGCCTCATCGCGGCGACCATCTTGGCGTCGATCGGCCGCAAGTGTCCGTTGTTGGTGACAACGTCGGCTTGGGCGATCTGTTCGTCGGTGAGGCTCTCGATCACTTCGATCCGTTCCGCCACGCCGAGTTCCGCTGCCAGATCGAGCGTCTGCTGCCGCCCGTAGGATGCCGTGCCGTGGCGCGAATCCCTTGCCAGCGCCGTGACCGATGCCCCGGCGCACGCCGCAATCACCGGCGTGACGGCGTAATGGCCGGTCGCCGCTTCGGTCAGCACGTGGCGTCCGCTTAGATCGAGCCGCAGCCGCGCGATCGTTTCGGTGATCTTACGTGCCGCGCGGCTGGGGCTGGCAACCAGAACGCTCATCCGGTCACCTCCTGTTCGATCCTATCGCGGGGTGTTGGGGCCATTTCTTCGGTGACCGCCGCGAGCTGCTCGATGACCGTGTCCTGCTCGGCTGGCGTCATCTGCGGATAGAGCGGCAACAGCAGCGACCGGTCGCTGGCCGCTTCGGAGGCCGCCAGCGGCGGCCGCCCGGTCCCCCAGCAATCGCTCTGTTGATACGGCTTCTCGCGATGGGCCAGCATAATCCCCCGACGCGTGGCCACGCCGCGGTCCAACAGCCGCTGCATCAACTCGTCGCGCGCAATCGGAGCCTCGGCCGAAAGCCGCACGGCGTAGCTCTGGTAGTTCGGCCGCACGTACTCGGGCACGTGCGGCGGGCAGAGCCACGGATGGTCCCAAAGCGCCTCGTCGTATCGGGCGGCCAACTCGCGGCGACGGGCAACGATCGCCTCGAGCTTCTGCATCTGCACAACACCCATCGCCGCCTGGACGTCGGTCATGCGGTAGTTGTAGCCCAAGCAGACGTACTCTTCGGCGATCACTCGCTGGGCCCCGTGGCGGACCGTATCGGGCACACTCATGCCATGTTGCCGAAGCAGCCTCAGCCGCCGGGCGTGTTCGGCGTTGTTGGTGGTGATCATGCCACCCTCGCCGGTGGTGACCACCTTGCGGGGATGGAAGCTGAAGCAGGCCATCTCGGTGTGGCCGCCGATCGGCCGGCCGCGATATCGGCTGCCGATGGCACAGGCGGCGTCTTCGAAGACCTTCAGCCCATATTCCTCGCCGAGCTTCACGAGATGGTCGATCTCGGCCGGCAGCCCGATTTGGTGGACGATCATGATCGCCCGGGTTCGCGGCGTGATGGCCGCTTCGGCCGCCATCGGGTCGAGATTGTAGGTTCGTGGGTCAACGTCGGCGAAGACCGGCGTGGCGCCCGTATAGCGGATCGCGTTGGCCGTGGCGACGAACGACATCGACGGGCAGATCACTTCATCGCCGGGGCCGATATCCAACGCCAGCAACGCCAGGTGCAGCGCCGCCGTGCAACTCGACACGGCCACCGCTTCGGCCGTGCCGCAATAGTCGGCCACCGCCCGCTCGAACTCGGCCACCTTCGGGCCCTGCGTGACCCAGCCGCTTTCGATGACCGCCCGGGCGGCGTCGCTTTCTTCCGGGCCGAGGCACGGTTTGGTGATGGGGATCATGGGGCTTCTGTTGATGTGTCTCGTTCTCTGTCAGTGTTAGGTCTTTGGGTGCCATGCCCACGCGAGCGTGGGCATGTTGCTCAGGTTCTTGGCATGCCCACGCAAGCGTGGGCATGGCACCCGGCTTGCCTCACGTAGACTTGGGTGGCCCCGACGCTTTTCCGCAGTGAGTGTTGCCACTTCTCTCACATCGTCGGAAAAGCGTCGGGATGGCGCAGCCACAAGAGGATTGGATACTTGCCCAAGGCCTCTTGTGGCTACGCCACCCGGACACTCTTGCGAACCTGTTCTCCCGTATGGCCAAGTCCTCCGCGTAAGAGTGGCCGGGCCACCCAATTCAATTGCCCTCCGCAGCCGCCACAGCCACGGGTCCTTCATACGCTGCCTGCTCGCCGCGGGCCAGCACCTCGCGGCGCCAATCGACCAGCCGGCGGAGCCCTTCCTCCAGACCGATCCTCGCCCTGAACCCGAGCATCTTCTCCGCCTTGCTCACGTCGGCCAGCCGCCGCGGCACCGGGTTAACGCTCCGCTCGGGCATGAACTCAGGCTGCACGTCGCGGTTGCCGGTCACCCGCAGCAACGCCTCGAGCAACTCCAGTAGGCTGGTTTCTTCGCCCGAAGCCACGTTGAACACTTCGTCGCTGGCGTCGCTTTGCATGGCCGCCACGTTCGCCCGGGCGACGTCTTCGACGTAGACGAAGTCCATCGTCTGCTGCCCGTCGCCGAAGATCTTCGGCGGCTCGCCCCGGTCGAGGCAATCGAGCCAGCGGATCAGCACCTCGGTGTACTTGCCGAAGACGTCCATCCGCGCGCCGTAGACGTTGAAGTATCGCAGCGCCACGTAGTTCAAGGAGACCATGTCGTGGAAGCTTCGCAGCATGCCCTCGTTGGCCACTTTGGCGGCGCCGTACCAGGTGCGGTTGTCGTAGGGGTGATGGTCTTCGGTGGTGGGGAATTCCGTGGCCATGCCGTACACGGAGGCCGACGACGCGGCCACGAGCTTCTCGACGCCCGCCTCGACGCATGCTTGCACCACGTTGAACGCGCCGTCGACGAGCACCTCGAGGCATTCTCGCGGCTCGACGGCACATCGGGTGATGCGGATCGCCGCCTGGTGGAAGACGGCCGAGACGCCGTCGAAATAGGGGCGGATGCGGTCGAAGTGGCGGACGTCCTCGCGGATCAGTTCCACGCGGCCGCTCTGCATCGCTTCTTCCAGGTTCAGCAGCGTGCCGCGGCTGAGGTCGTCGAGCACGGTGACGTGAATGCCGGGATCCAGGGCCAACAGCCGGTCGACGATCGTCGAGCCGATCAATCCGCAACCGCCGGTCACCAGCACGTTCTTGTCGGTCAAATCCACTAGCGCGTTCCTCTCGTTATGCGTTGACGGCTTCGTAAGTCGTTTCCTCGCGGGGCGACGCCCCTTCCATCAAGTCGCCGAGCACCGCGGCCACTCGATCGATCTGCCGGGCCTTCAGCTCGGGGAACATCGGCAGCGACAGGCATCGCTGCATCACGTCTTCGGCCACCGGGAAGTCGCCCGGTTGGTGGCCCAAGTCGGCGTAGGCCGGCTGTAGCGGCACGGGCGTCGGGTAATGCACGCCGGAAGCGATCCCATGGAGCGCAAGTTCTTTCTGCAAGCGGTCGCGGTCTTCGCCGGGTACCAGCACGACGAACAGATGCCAGGCGTGGGCCCCCGGTCCGGGCACTTCCACCTCCGGGACTTCGGGGAGCGTCAGCTCGGGAACATCGCCCAGGGCCCTCAAATAACGTCCCGCGTGCAGCGCCCGGGCGGCGTTCCATTGATCGAGATGCCGCAGTTTCACGTCGAGCACGGCGCCTTGGATGCCTTCCATCCGCGTGTTGAAGCCCAGCTCGACGTGACGATGGCGGCCGTCTTGAGCGTGGTCGCGGAGCCGGCGGATCCGCTCGGCCAGATCTTCGTCGTCGGTGACCACGGCCCCGCCTTCGCCAAATGCGCCCAGGTTCTTGCCCGGATAGAAGCTATAGCAGGCCGCCTTGCCGAACGACCCGACCGGCCGTCCCTGATAGACGGCGCCGTGGGCCTGGGCGGCGTCTTCGATCAGCGTCAGGCCGTGT
Source organism: uncultured Planctomycetaceae bacterium (assembly GCA_964472545.1). Taxonomy (GTDB): domain Bacteria; phylum Planctomycetota; class Planctomycetia; order Pirellulales; family Thermoguttaceae; genus CAYYNP01. The sequence continues at coordinate 16,899 of CAYYNP010000018.1, forward strand.
TCGTCGGCGATTTCGCCGAGGGCGTCCATCTCGCACGCCCGGCCGTAGAGGTGCACCGGCAAGATGGCCTTGGTACGCGGCGTGATTGCCCGGCGCACCTGCTGCGGGTCGATGTTGTACGTGGTCGGATCGATATCGGCGAAGACCGGCCGGGCGCCGACGTAGCTGATAGCCCAGGCCGTGCTGATCCAGGTATGCGGCGTGGTGATCACTTCGTCGCCCGGACCGACGTCGCAGGCCGCCAAGGTCATGTGCAGCGCCGACGTGCCGCTGTTGACGGCGACGCAATACCGCCGGCCGACGTACGGCGCGAACGCGGTCTCGAAGCGCTCCACCGCCGGGCCGAGAATGAACTGGCCCTGCGAGGTCACGCCGTCGAGGGCTTCCTGCAACTCGGGCCAAATCCGCCGGTTTTGCAGCCGGATATCCAGAAACGGGATCTGCGCCGCTTTCTTGTCCGCCATGGTCGACTCTCCACCTAAGTCCTGGTTGGCTCCCGATGCGCGTCCGCCACCGAACCGCTCCGACGCGCCGGCACGCCGGCCACGATCTGCCCGGGCTCGACGTCGTGTGTGACCACGGCCCCGGCCCCGATCAGAGCGCCTGCGCCGATCGTCACCCCGCAGAGCACCACCGCGCCGGAACCGATCGACGCCCCGCGGCAGACCCGAATCGGCTCCACCTGCCAATCGGCCGCCGTTTGCAGTTGGCCGTCGGGAGCGGTCGCCCGGGGAAAGCGGTCGTTGACGAAGCAGACGTGGTGGCCGACGAAACACTCGTCTTCGATCGTCACGCCTTCGCAGATGAACGCGTGCGAACTGATCTTGCAGCGGGCGCCGATGACGGCGTTTTGCTGGATTTCGACGAACGGACCGATCTGGGTCTGTGAACCGACCCGGCAACCGTAGAGGTTGACCAGTTCCGGATGGACGATCCGCGCGTCGTCGGCAAGTTGAACGTCTTCGGCAATCGGCACGTCGGCGACCTGTGATCTCTGCGGCTAGAGGGCCCCGGACAAGGCTACGATACGACGCAACCTTTTCAACTTGGGCGAGTTAGCACGCGTTGCGTTGAGCTTGCGACCGGGGCCCTTTGGGTGGATTGTGCGTCGTGTGCCGGTTGAGGGACTGGGGGCCCGGGGCTTAGCGGCCGAGCATCCCTTCGTTGCCAGAGATCCTAGCCGCGGGCGGAAGCCCCCGGAGGGCTCGCGCCAACACGACGCATCGATTCACGATGGCTCGGTCCGCCCTGGGGCTTCCGCCCTCGGCTAATGTCGATCTGACATTGTGGACGGCTACCGCGAGAAGCCACGCTGGGTCATCGCAAAGTGCGACCTGCCTCTGAAATGTGTGACCTATCCTTGAGTATGTTAGTCCAGAATCGGGCAGCGTAACCGAGAAAACGCGCCGGATGCAGCAGCCACGAGACACGCTGGCTCCTCGTCCATAACGAGACTAGCGGGGCAGGGGCACTGACCGTCAAGGAAGATTGGCGTGTTAAGGGACTTTCACACAAGAATACAGAAGGAGGTGTGGGTCGTGGATGTAGTCAAGAAGGTCATGACGACGGACGTAATCACACTCTCTCCTGAGGATACCCCCAGAGAGGCACTTCGTACGCTTGTGCGACACAGCATCAGTGGGGCACCAGTCGTCGACGAGGAAGGTCATCTTCTGGGAATCGTCAGCGAGTACGATCTCATCGAGACGCTGTATAAGCCGGAGATCTTCCATGCACGTGTCCGTGAAATCATGACGGCGTCTGTATTCAGCGTCCGGGAAACGACAACACTCTCAGAAATTGCAAACCTCTTCGTCGCCCATCGCATCCGGCGTCTCCCCGTCCTATCCCCCGACGGACACCTGATGGGACTGGTCTGTCGACGTGACCTCCTCCGTTTCGCTGACGAAACCAATATTGAACTGCGACGCAATATGACGCTGGCGACTCTCGTCCATCGAGCGAGCAAGCCGCCCACCGTCTCGATAGGCACTTCCTCGACCAGCCGGGATGCTGCAACGAAACAGCCTATCGCTGAGTGAGCAAAAATGGCACAAGCACTCCAGACCTCGCAGGAAACGCTGCCAACGGCGGGGGTCGCTATGGGCATCGACGACCTGGTTCTTGGCCGGGAAATCAGTTCCCCAGTCTACGACGATGCGGGAGTGCTACTGCTGAACGCTGGTTCAGTCATAACTGCCGAACAGAAGCAACAGCTAAGGGCACACGGCGTTTGCCGTATCGTCGTGTCCCAAGAAGATGTTGTACATACGAGATTGAATCTCACGGCTGCTCAGCAAGAGAGGCGATCCACCGTTCCATTCGACGGAGCCGTCGCCGAGCGGCTTGATCGTTTGGTCGGTTCCGGAATGCTCGAGGTTTCTAATTCGGGACCTGCACTGAAAGACCGCGTCGTAGACCACGGTCGGAAAGCCTACGATCCGAAGCTGCGAAAACACACGGAAGAACAGCACCAAATCTCCGTCAAAGCTATTGAGGGTATGATCGCAAGCTCGAGTACGGGGGGGAGTGTCAATGGCAAGCGAGTTGCTTTTTTTGTTTCCACCCATGTCACATCGCTTATAGAAGATCGTGACAATGTCATTGGCGCGGCCCTGTTGACGAACCAGGATCCGGGATTAGCCGAGCAGTCACTGAGTACAGCTCTGCTAGCGATGGCGATGGGCGTTGAATTGGGGCTGGACGCGGAAAATGTACGCAACGTCGGCATTATCGGATTAGTGCAGGATTTCGGAATGACTCAAGTGCCGAAGACGGTCCTTGAAGCGAAGCGTTTTTTGACGCCGTATGAATTCCTGGAGATTCAGAAGCACCCGATGCACACCGTGAATATACTGGAAAAAGCTACCGGACTTCCGACAATGGCTCTCCCGGTTGCGCACCAGATTCACGAGCGGCCCGATGGCTCTGGATATCCTCGGGGGCGCACTCACGACGCCATCCATCTGTTTGCGCGCATTCTCCACGTCGCCGATGCGTACATCGCGCTGACCTCGATGCGGCCCAATAGACCGCGCCTGATGCGTTACGCTGCCATCGAGTGCCTGTTGCGGCAAGCTCAGTTGTACCATGTCGATCCAGACATGGTACGCAGCCTGTTGCACGTTCTGTCGCTCTATCCGCTTGGAAGCCTCGTCACGCTTTCTGACGGGAGCATTGCGGAGACCTTGCGGTCGAACGGAGAAGACTATACCTGCCCGATCGTACGCCTCCTTCAAGACAGTCACGGAAAACCCATCGACTCCAATGACGATTCCGCACTCATCGATCTCTCGGCGTCAGAGTTGTGCGTGATCCAAGCACTCCCGACACCAGGAAGAGGAGAGATCAGGCTTGGCCCAGAGATCATGGTTCGACCTGGGTGACTCGGCTATGGCCAGTGAATCCCCTCCGGTGCTCAGCGACAGCGGATGTGACGCCTTCATCGGCCGACAGATTGTAGAGTGTGTGCAGCGCACCGACCGTCGTGTGGTGTCGCGTCGCGCCCGCCCGGCGGACCGGTTCGTTGCGCGCACCCTACAGACTGTGCAGTTCTACCGTCACGCGCTCGCCCAACTCGATCACCGCGTACTCCCCCGCCGCGGCGAATCCGCAATTGACGACCGTCGTACGGCCGAGCATCTCGACGCCGCGGGCTTCGTGGATGTGGCCGCAGACGACCAGATCGGGCTGCGTCCGGTCGATAAAACGCCGCAGAGCCGTGCTGCCGACGTGTTGCGACCCGCGCGTCAGGTCGACCATCTCGGCACGCGGCGGGGCATGGGAGAGAACGACGTGATGGGCCGGCTGGCCGATCTGTCGGTAGCCGTCGAGGAGAAACCCGGACAGCTCCTCTTCCGTGAAGTGGTGCATCTTCTCCCGCCACGGTGGCATGGCCGAAAGGCCATGAATGCCGACGCCGTCCAGCACGATGCCGCGGCCGTGCAACGAAACGCCGAGTTCCAGCAGCCGCCGATCGATTTGGGCAGAATCGCAGTTGCCAGCGACGGCCCGGACATTGAAACCCAACGCACGAGCTGCATTTACCAGCTCTTCAGCATAGTCCGGCGAGCCAAAGCTGGTGATGTCCCCCCCCACAAGGATGAGTTCTCGGGAGCGGTTCTGCGGTAGAATGCCCTGCTGGAGGATCCGTTGGAGCACTGCCAGATTGCCGTGCAGGTCGGAAATGCCGATTAGTCGCAATGTGCTGAACCCCCCATTAGGTCCGGTCCCTTGCCAAGATGGTCCGTAGGGCACAGATTATAGATGTTTGTGCGCATCAGCGGAGAGGTCCATGACCCGATTTCCTGCCCCCGAGAAGCCCGACCCGAAATCGGCCGACGCCGCCGATTGGGACGCCAAGTACCGTTTGGGTACGCCGCCGTGGGATACCGGCCAGCCGGCTGCGGAGTTGATTCGTGTGGTTGAAGAGGGAGGGCTTCCGGCTTCCGGGCAGGTGCTCGAACTGGGCTGCGGGACCGGGGCCGACGCGACGTTCCTGGCCCGGCAGGGCTTTGACGTCACGGCCGTCGAACGCTCACCCACGGCCATCGAGCGTGCCCGGGTAAGGGCCGAACAGGAGAATGCGCTGGTGCGGTTCGTCTTGGGCGACGTGTTCGAGTTTGCGCAATCGGCCGACCAGTTCGATCTGGTCTACGACGCCGGGTTCTACCACTTTGTCCGCAAGACGGCGCTGGTTCGGTTGCTCGACCTGCTCTGGCGGGTCACCCGGCCGGGGTCGCACTACTTCGCCCTGATCGGCAGCACCGGCGAAACGGCCGAAGGCGGCCCGCCGCAGGTCTCTGAAGACGAGATCCGCGGCGAGTTGGGCCGGCTGTTCGATTTCGTCCACTTGCGCCATTTCCATTTCGAGAGCCCCATGCGCGAGGAAGGCTTCCTGGGCTGGTCTTGCTTGATGCATCGGCCGATAGTTCCCACGTAGGTCAACGCACGCGGGCGCGCCGCCCTTGTCGTACACGACGGTCACGCCCGCCGATTCGATTACCGAGCTTCTGACAAATCGTCAGTCCGATGGAGGAAGAGGAGAAACGATGAAGAGGATAGCTACCGCGGCGCTGCTGTTTTGTGCCGTGCTGTTTCTTGCCGGTTGCGGCGGATCCACGACCGAAGAAACGACGACCACAAAGTCGCCGACGGCCACAACCACCAAACAGACGACCGCCCAGGCCACCCCCGCGACGCCGACGATCCCCAAGGGCGGCGGCAGCGCCGGCCGCGTTGGCAGCGCCTTGCTCAATTCGCTCAAAAAGGGCGCCACCGACGTAGCGGAAGGGAAGACCGAGACGCCCTGATCGGGCCGTCTGCGGTCACTTCCACAACCGCTGGATCGTGTACCACGCTTCGGGGTGCGCGACCTCGTCGCCGTCGGCCGACTTCAGCTTGCCGACGTTGAAGTAGTAGACGATGCAGTTCTTGTAGGTCTTCATCGGCAGCATCAGCCGGATTGACTTGCGGTCGGCCGACAACTGCGCAAGCTGTATCGGCACGTCGATCTCTTCGTAGCGCGGCGAACCGTAGCGGATGCCGTAGCGGTACCACCACCGCCGGGCGCGGACGGTGCGCGGCGTGACCTTCACGCTGGGGTGGATCGGCTTGGTGAAGTGCAGCTCGAAACCGTGGTTGTCTTTGCGGAGGCTCACCCGGTGGATCTCCATCGGCACCCGGCCGCCGTAGCGCAGCCGCACCAGCCCGTCGGTCAGGCAGGAGATGTACATCTGGCCGTCGGGCCCGAAGGTCGCGTGTTGCGGGCCGCGGGGACCGCCATCGATGAATCGGAAAGCGGCACCCTGATACACCCCGTCGACCTTCTCCAACGCCATCCGCATGATGTTCACGCTCTGCCCGTAGCCGCAGTCGCCGGTGAACATCTGCCCGGTAAACGGGCCAAAGCGCCCGCCGGTCTGGTCGTAACAGACCGCCGCGGCGCTGCGAATCACGTTGTAGGGGATCCAGACGGCCGGCAGCCCGCTGGGTACTTCGCCTTCGGGCACGAACTCGTCTTCGGTCTCCGGGTGGCCGTAGAAGAGCCCTTTGCGGCAGTGGACCAGTTTGCAGGCCTGGATCCAGTCGCCCTGGTTGTCGACGAAGAAGCCTTGTCCGTCGGGTCCGCAGGCCAACCCGTCGGGCGCGCGGCAGCCGCGTCCCCATTCTTCGACGAACCCGTCGGCGTCGTATCGCAACACGGAACCGCGGAATCGGCCGCGGTTGGTCGCCCCGCCGTAGGACCAGAAATAGCCGGTGTTCAGCCCGCTGAAAAACCGCTTCTGCGGATCCAGCGCCAGGCCGAAGTTGTATTCGAAGAATCCGTCTTTCAGCGACCAGGGGCCGGTGATCGTGCGGAACTCTTCGGCGGTGCCGTCGCCGTCGCGGTCGATCAGTTCGGTCGTCTCCGGCCGATGGGCCACGAACAGCCGGTCGTCGAACGAATTCATTCCGGTGGGCACGTTTAGGCCCGTGGCGAAGAGTCGCCAGCGGAAGTCCGCCGGCACGGGCACCGGCGGGATCTTCGCCCGATAGACCCGGCCTTCGGTCAGGCCGCAGGCGTAGATCATGCCGTCGGAGGTGAACGTGGAACCGCTGGGGCGCCAACCCTCGGGCGGGCCGGGGAGGTTCTCGAACTTGTAGGTAAACGGAGCTTCGACTCGGGGCGGGGCTGTAGGGGCGGCGGTACCGTTGGGCGGTTGTGCTGCGGCTGCCGTGTCCTCGGCGAGCGTCAGATCGATCTTGGGCGGTTCGAGCAACGCGGGGTCGGCCAGCGAGGCCAACTCGTCGGCCGTCGGCACGGCGCCCTCGACGTCGTGCGTCCAGCGGTCGATGCGAAAGGCAACCGGCTTGCCGCCGGGAAGTTTCGGCGAGACGAGGCGGAACCGGCCATTGTGGTCCTGCCAGGTCGTGCCGTCGGGCGCTTCCACACGGACGGCATGCGCCCGGTTGCCCGTCCAATAGACGGCGATCGAGGATTGCTGCACTTCGCCGGGCGTCTCGACCCTCTCGCCGGCGGCAGTGAAGAACTCATAACGCTCGCCTGCCGGCAACGTTGGCGCCACGCGCGACCCGGCCGGCAGATCGGCGACGTTCACTTGGCGAACGAAACCGAGCCACGCATCCCGTCGATCCAACCGCAGCACGTCGGTCACCGGCACGTGCCGGCCGTCGAGCTGCAGGCGGTAGCGAAACGCGATTTCAGATTGTCCGGCCGTATAGCCGTCGAATCGCGAGCCCGTGTTGGGACCGGAATCGAGCGGCCGTGGGGCAATCTGCCACGGCGCCGCGTCGGTCGGCCGGTAGGCCAGCGAGTGTTGGCGGTCGGTCAGCAGTTCCGGCTCACCGGGTGCCCGCCAGTTCAGCCCGAAGTAGTGCGTCGGAATGCGGATCAGGAAGCCGTCGGTCCAGATGGCCCCCGGCTCGAGCGTATCGGCGTCGAACAGCAGCGTGCCGGTGGGGAAGCCGCAGGAGATGCCGCGTCCGAAAAGCTCCTCGTCCACGAACGTCGGTCCCCGCTGCACGTAAACCTGCAACAGGTTCGGCAGGGCCTGTATGGGGTCTTCTTCGAGTGGTTCCGGGGCATTGCGGCCCATCGCCATGTAGTTCCACAGGGCCTGGATCAGCATCTCCTGGGGCAGATCGGCCAACGCCGGCACCGGGGCCGGGCCGTCGCGGGGGATGATCATCGGCATCTTCGTGCCGGGGAAGATCCGCTCCGGGTCGCGCAGCAATCGGCGGAAGTAATCCGGCCGGATGTGCTCGGTGGCCAGGGCCAAGTCGGGCGAGCGCGTGCTAGGCTCGATGTCGCCGCTGGGTTGCTTATCGTTCATCGCGTGGCAGTTGATGCACGTCAGCCCCTTGTTGCTCACCAGCAGCCGCCCCATCTCGATCTGGCTCTGCGGTACGGCCGCCACTTCGACGCCCGGCCGCTGGCCGCCGGGGCGCGGAAGGCTGGCTCCGTCGCGGATGCACAGGTCGCGGGCCAAACGTCCGCCGCGCATGCCGAAGCCGGGCATCTCGGCTCCGAGCCAGGGTCGCATGCGATGCTGCCGGGTGCCGTTGCGGAGGTATTCGTCGAGCCGCTCGGACAACATCCGCGCGGCCGCGCCGGAGAGCGACGGCGGCAGGATGAACTGCGCTTCGAGTTCGCCGCCCAACAGGGCCGTCAGCGGCTCGCTGCCGTAGCCCTCATTGTCGTGACAGGCAACGCAGTTCAGCAGCTTCATCTCCAGCGTCATGGTCTCCGAAAGCGACGGCTGCTTTCGCGACGCCAACGTGCTCAGGTAGGCCGCCAACGCGCCGCGTTCGTCGTCGGAAAAGTCGAATCGCGGCTGGGGGCCGGGCGAGGTGTCGGCCGCAAGACATCCGGCCGTTTGGCGTTCGGCGGGAAGGTCCGTCAGCGACGGCGCTGCCGCCGGCTTCGTGGCTACGGCGAAGTCGGCCGTACCGCTGGCTGTCCGCGATCCGTCGAGCACGTTGCCGCCGGCGTTGTGACAATTCAGACACCCCCGCGCCGCCATCTGCCGCAAGGCAACCGCCCGCAGCCGGTCACCCAATTTCAGCCGGCCGAATTCCTCGGGATCTTCACCCAGGGCGACCCACTGCGTGGCGAGTTGCTCGGGCGTAAACAGCGCCGCCTCGGTTTCGGCCGGATGCGATTCGCCCCGGCCGAGGGCCACGATCTCCTCGGCGTCCAACACGCGGCTCCACACGGTGACCTCGTCGATCAATCCTTTGAACGACTGCGATTGCGGGAAGCTGGTGCTGGTCCAGCCGATCTTCGCGACGAACTCCTTCTCGGGATGCTGGTGGATGTCCCAGTCGGCCTTGGTGACGTCGGGCTTGCCGTCGATATAGAGCACGACCGTGTCGTTCTCGCCGTCGCCGTTGGTCGCGGCGCTGACGGCCACGTGGTGCCAGACGCCGTCGGCGACCGCCGTATTCGAGGTGACCTGCGAAACCCAACCGACTTCGAACGCGAGCTTCCCGTCGCGTATGAACAGCGTCTTGCCGCCGTTGATCCAGGGGCCTTCGGCCGTGGTTCTCGCAACGATCGACCCATCCTCGCTGGTCTTGATCCAGGCCGACCAGGTGAAATCGGCCTTGTCGCGGAACTGTTCGGAACCCTCGATCACCACGTGGCCGCCCTCGCCGTCGAAGCCCAGCGCCGCGCCGTCGTGTCCCTCACGGTTGTAGGTCAACTTGCCGGAAACGGCGCCGTGACGGCCGTGGCCGGATTGATCGATCAGCTTGCCCGAACTCTCGTCCAGGCTCAGCGCGGCCAGGCAGCCCTCCGGATCGATCGGGCCGTGTGGATCGGCGTCGACGGGTTGTTGCGGCGTCGGCAGCGCGACGTACTGCGGCGGGCTTCCGGCGTCTTCTCGTGTGAATAGGTACGCGACCAGGTCTTGGGCGTCCGCGTCGGCCAGACCGAAGTCGGGCATCCGGCCGCTCGGGCGGGTCGACAGCGGCGATTGCAGGAAGGCCGTCAAACCGCCCACGGTCCACTTTTCGGCCAAACGCTCCAGCGACGGAATCCGCAGAGGTACGCCCCGCTCGACGATCGAACCCTCCGGCGGCTCGTGACAGGCGGCGCATCCGGCGTCGTCGAAGCGCTGCTGGCCGCGCTCGGCGGAGCCGGCCGGTTGAGCCTCGGCGATCTCGGCCGATTGCCCGCTGCCGAGATAGGCCAGGATCGTGTCTATCGCGTCGCGGTCATCGGGCGCGTCGGTCAGTTGGGCCGGCATCCGCGTGCCCGGGCGATGGGCCGCCGGGTCGATCACGTAGTTGGCCAGCCAGGCACGATGCAGCCGCCGCCCGGTCCCGCTGAGCTTCGGCCCGGGCAAGAGGTCCTCGGGCTCAACGCCGGCCACCAGTGAATCGGCCCACGCCGCCGGCCCCTGGTGACATCGCAAACACCCGAACGACTCGGCCAACGCCGCCCCGGAGTCCTCCAGCGCCTGGGCCGCGATCTCGGGCGTCTTGGCCTTGGCCGGCACGTGGCCGAAGAACCGCGGGTGGAGCGTTTCCTTGGCGAAGCGCTCGTTCTGCCAGGCCATCTCGAACGCCGGCCGGTTGCCCTGCTGGACGCCCGATACTTCCAACGGCACGTTGCCAAACTCTAGCGCCACGGCCTTGCCCGGCTCGACTGGCTCGCCGTAGAGCGTGAACTTCAGGTCCTTAAGCGACGAACGGTTCAGCCAGAACGTGTACTTGCCGTCGTAAGGCACCAGCAGCCGCCCGCGCCACGTGACGCGATAGTCGGCCGGCAGTTTTGGATGGGCCGCGTTCCGCTCGCCGCCGAAGAGCCGCGGCACGGCTTCCATCCGCGTAAGCAACGGCTTGCCGTCGGGCGTCTGATATTCGGCCGCGATGCCCAAGGGAAGTTGCACCCACTCTTCGTCTTCGTCCCAGTCGTCTTGGGCCAATGCGAGTTGGCTCTGCGTGAAGGGGGTCGTCCAAGAGAGGAGCACGCTGAGCGATAGCGTGACAATGGCGCTGAGCGACAACGTCGATTTCATCATGGGCGGGCACGCGGATGAGCGTTTAGCGGATCGCTGGCTGACGTGTTCTGACAGCCATGATTGTCATCATAATCGGCGCCGTCGGCGAAGTCCAGATTCGCTGCGCCCTCCACTCGTGCGGGGGGGCGCTGTACATCGACGTGGCACCCGAACACAATGACATAGTTGGCGTCTCGCTCCGCGAGACGCACCTGACATCTCGCGGAGCGAGATGACTACTATCTCACCACGGAGACCACACCATGACCCACACGCTTGCTTCGCTCCTGCTGGCTACGTCGCTGACCGCCGTGCCGACCGAAAGGGCCGGCACGATCTCCGGCGAACTGAAGCAGTGGCATCGCGTGACGATCACGTTCGACGGCCCCACGACTTCCGAGACGGCCGAAACGAACCCGTTTCGCGACTATCGCCTGGGCGTCACGTTCTTCCAATACGCCGACGCCCACATCGTGCCGGGCTACTTCGCGGCCGACGGCGAGGCGGCAGAAACCGGGGCGGAGAAGGGGAACTGCTGGCGCGTACACTTCACGCCCGACCGGGCCGGAGTGTGGCACTACAAGGTGTCGTTTCGCACGGGCCCCGACGTCGCCCTGAGCACGGAACCGAACGCCGGTGAGCCCACGGCCTTCGACGGCGCCGAGGGTTGCTTCACCGTCGTCGACAGCAACAAGTCGGGCCGCGACCATCGGGCTAAGGGGACGCTCCGTTACACGGGCGAGCATTACCTGCAATTTGCCGCCACGGGCGAGTTCTTCATCAAGGGCGGGGCCGACAGCCCGGAGAACTTCCTGGCCTTCGTCGACTTCGACGGCACCGGCCGCGCCGGCGCCAACGATGCACGCCACGGCGAAGCCTTGGCCAAGGGGCTGCATCGCTACGAGCCGCACGCCGCCGACTTCAAGCCCGGCGATCCCACCTGGCACGTCGACAAAGGCAAGAACATCATCGGCGCGCTCAATTACCTGGCTTCCGAGGGCATGAACAGCGTTTACTTCCTGACGATGAACGTCGGCGGCGACGGCAAGGACGTTTGGCCGTGGATCGCCTCGGACGTCCGCGACCGCTTCGATTGCAGCAAGCTCGACCAGTGGGAGATCGTCTTCTCGCACATGGACCGCCTGGGGATCATGCTGCACGTGATCACCCAGGAGACCGAGAACGATCAGCTTCTCGACGACGGCGAGTTGGGCTCCCTGCGGCGGCTCTACTACCGCGAGCTGATCGCGCGGTTCGGCCATCACTTGGCGGTCGCCTGGAACCTGGGCGAAGAAAACACCAACACCGACGCCCAACGGGCCGCCTTCTGCCGCTACATCCAGCGGTTGGACGCCTACGGCCATCCAATCGTGGTCCACACCTATCCGGGCAAGTACGACGAAGTCTATCCGCCGCTATTGGGCAGCGAGAACTTCCACGGGCCGTCGCTACAGATGGGCAACATGGCGGCCACGCACGCCGAGACGGTCAAGTGGGTGACCCGATCGGCTGCGGCCGGGCGGAAGTGGATGGTCTGCCTCGACGAGATCGGCCCGGCCCATACGGGCGTGAAACCGGATGCCGACGACCCGGACCATGACACCGTCCGCAAGCAGGCCCTGTGGGGCAACCTGATGGGCGGCGGGGCCGGGTGTGAATGGTACTTCGGCTACAAGTTCGCCCACAACGATCTGAATTGCGAGGATTGGCGCAGCCGCGCCGCGATGTGGGCCCAGACGCGCCACGCGATCGAGTTCTTTCAGCAGTATCTGCCGTTTACGAAGATGACGCCGGCCGACCAACTCACCTCGGCCAAGGACGACTATTGCTTCGCGCTGCCCGGCGAGGTCTATGCGATCTATCTGCCCAACGGCGGCACCACCGAGTTGCGTTTGCCGGAGGGCAGCTACGCGGTGAAGTGGTACAACCCCCGCCGCGGCGGCCCGCTGGCCGACGGCAGCGTCGGCACGCTCACCGGCCCGGGAAGCCGTTCGATCGGCGAACCGCCGGTGGAAGCGACGCGAGATTGGGCCGTGTTAGTAACGGGTAACGGGACATCGGGCCGTTGATGCCGGCGGGCACAGCGGATATGATGGATCGTCCAGTCGCCGTTCTGTCCAGCGTATAGTAGTCATCTCGCTCCGCGAGATGTCATGACGTCTCGCGGAGCGAGACGACTACTATACGCAAACTGCGGCGTTTTCCACCAAAGCCCGACGGGCCCATTCTCCACGTGCTAATCCTCCTAACCAACGACGACGGCATCCACGCCCCGGGCTTGGCCGCGCTGAAACGACAATTGCAGCAGTTGGGCGACGTCTACGTGGTCGCCCCGGCCACCGAACAGAGCGGCGTGGGCCATGCGATCACGTATCTGACGCCGCTGATCGTCAAGGAGGTCTACCACGGCGACGAGCACTGGGGCTGGGCCGTCGAGGGCAGCCCGGCCGATTGCGTGAAAATCGGCATCACCGAGTTCTGCCCGCGGCGGCCGGACTTGATCGTCAGCGGGATCAACGGGGGGCTGAACGCGGGGATCAACGTGCTCTACTCGGGCACTGTGGCCGCGGCCATCGAGGGGGCCTTCTTCGGAATCACGAGCGTGGCCGTTTCGTTGGAATTCGACGAACACGCCCGCTTCGACGACGCCGCCCGGCTGGCCCGGCAGATCATCGAAGGGATCCTCGCCAAGAAGGACCCCGAGGCGCAGTTGTATAACTTGAACGTGCCCACCGCCGCGCTGGACGGCACGCCGGAGGTGGTCGCCGTGCCGATGGACGTGCGGCTGCATACCGACGCGTACGAGAAGCGCTTTGACCCCTGGGGCCGCGAGTATTTTTGGATTGTCAGCCGGCCGGTTGGCGCCGCCAAGGGACACGAGACCGACCTTTCGGCACTGGCCAAAGGACAGATCACGCTCACGCCCTTAGACTACGACATGACCCGACGGGCCGTGCTGGCCGAAATGCAGTCGTGGGGGTTGCGCGTCGACGGCGCATCCGACGACGACCCCAAGCGGCCGACGAAGCCCGCCGCACCTGTGGTGCGAACGGCGCGGAAGAAGCAACGGGCTCCGTCGGAGTGAGCCCTCGAACAGGAGAAATAGAAATGCGATGCCGATGGACGACGCTGAGCTTGGCGGTGGTGTTGCTTGCCGGTTGCGGCGGGGATGGGAAGTCGAAGACCGGGGAGAACGCCGGTCAGACGCCTTCGCAGCCGTCGAGCATTCAGGGCACGGGAGGCATCGGCGAGATGATCGAAATACACATCAGCGTCTATTTCAAGGCGACAGAACGGGCCAGATTGATGCCGTTCGTCGATGCGCTGAACAAATACAAGCACCTCGAGGGCCACTTCCCCAAGAGCCAGCAGGAATTCCGCGACGGGATCATCAACGAGTATCCCGCGCTGCTGGCGAACCTCCCAGATCGTGCGGAGTTGATCTACCACCCAGAAATGGCAGCCGAGTTGACGATCTGCGAACTGAACAACCCCGAGGCGCTGCCGTTGTCGATCAAGCGCGAGCGCTGATCCACTATTGCAGCACATTGAGCATGCAGTGAATGCCGCCGTAGAGTTCGTTGGCCGTGGTGGGCACCTCGACGACCGTGTAGCCGACGCTCTCGAACGCGGCGATGTTCTTCTCGACCAACCGACGGCCGTCTGCCGAGTCGTTGCCCGGATAGACCGGCATCAAGAGCGTGCGCTGCTGGGTATGCCGGTCGATATACGCCACGGCGTTTGTGTGATGACGGTAGTCTAGCACGTCGGCCACGGTGGTGTCGACGTCGACCAATCGATACCCCAAGCCCGCCAGCGTCGAGCGAACCTCGGCCAGGAACCGCATCACGTGCCGAATTCGGCCGGCGTCGGGCTCCAGCGGCGGCACCTCGCCGAGCAAACGCGGCACTGCGGCCACGCGATCCCCCAACAGCAGCATCGCCTGATCCAGGTGATACATCACCACCGGCTGGGATTCGCCTCCGCCGAGCAGCACCGCGTCGTCGACGGCCAGGGCCTGGCGAAGCATCTCGACGACCTGCCCGTCGGACAGTTCGCCGCCGTCGAACGCCCGCCAGGCGGTTCGCGTGGTGCGGATCGAATCGGCCCCGCAGAAGGCGACGCGGCGGTTGTCGATCTCGTCGATCAGCAGGTTCCCGCCCTTGAAGGCCAGCGGAGTGCGGCGAACTTCGGTGTGCTCGCCGGCAAGGCAGTCGAGGTAGAGGTTGTCGGCCTGCACGCGGCGGTTGTCTTGCTCGGAAAGCCCCACGAAGCACTTGTATCCACGTGCGGTCAGCAGCACGGTTCGGCCGTCGGCGTCGACGGCGACCTCGAACAGGTCCTGCGCCCAAGCCGTGCCGTATTGCCCTCCCACCGTGTATCCCTTGGCGTCGACGGCTACGAGTTGGTCATTGTCGGGCATGAGCAGGTAGAGCCGGGCTCCCTGGCGACGTTGCGGATCGTAGATCACCAGCCGGATTCGGGCCGCATCGGCCTGTCGATCGATCCACTCGCCGATGTCCTGCATCCGTCCCCGCGGTGCCAGCAGGGTCACTTCGGTGTAGTCCGGCAGCCGGGAGAGGATCTGCCGGTGGTGCTCGAACGTGGTGTCGTCGTCGGCCACCGAAAGCACCACCCGTTGCATCCGCCGCCGATACTCCGGCACCGTCCGCAAGCCGCCGCGCGGCGCTGCGGCCTGATGCCCCGAGGTCGGCGAAGGCGTGCCCACAGGATACGACGCCGATTCGTCGAGAATGGCAATCGCGTATCGCCAGCCGAGGATTGCCACGGTCACCACGGCCGCCACTGCGACGATGGCAAGCACGTACCGCGAGCGCTGCCGCATCGCAGGCTTTCGCTCGGGAACTGCAACGGCGTTTGAGCGAAATCGTCGGCTGCTGTGAACTCGGGTCATCGGCGGCATGTTGCGGTGTGGACCAACGTCGTGTTGGAAGTCTATCGGTGCGCAGCACCCGGTTTGCAGGACCAGAAAAGTGCCTACAGAATGCCTACCGGTTGTAGGTAGATGCACGTTTGCCGGAGTTGGGTGGATCGGCTGGCCGCAAGACGTAATCTGAAGTGGCACAAGGTGTTACACCGACGGATGCGGCGCGGAGTGATTACCGGCCGGATCGTGTTGTGACGGCTGCTCTCGAGAGACTTCAGACCTGCAGCCGGGCAGGTCGATTCGAGGGAATGCCCGGCCTATTCTGTCTCGTCGCCACCGATTGGACCGCCATGCTCGTCGATCAAGCCCCAGCGCAGACGCCGGCGCGCAACCGGCAAGAAGGTCCGCCGCCGTCGGCCGCCGCCGTTCGCCGCCGACCGCTGTACGTTGCGGTGCGCGACTCCCACGAGGTAACCAAGGCGCTGGGCGAGCGCGTCAAGGAACTCAACTGCCTGTACGGGATCTCCCAATTGGTCGACCGGCACGGCAACGCGCTTCAGCCGCTGCTGGCGGGGATCGTTGCGCTGCTTCCGCCCGCCTGGCAGTACCCCGAGGTTTGTTGTGCCCGGCTGACGCTGAGGGACCAAGAGTACCTCTCGGCCAGTTTTCACCCCTCGCCGTGGAAGCAGTTGGCCGACGTGATTTCCGCCGGCGAGCCGGTCGGTGCGGTGGAGGTGTTCTACACGCGGCAGATGCCCGAACTCGACGAAGGGCCGTTTCTCACCGAGGAACGGGCGCTGATCGAGGCGGTGGCCGAACGCGTGGCGCGGATCGTCGAGCGCGTCGAAACCGAACGGAGGCTGCACGAGACGCTCAAGCAACTTCAAGTCGAGCGTACGGCCTTGAAGGAGGCCAACGCGGCGTTGCACGCGGTGCTCAACCGGATCGAGGATGAGAAGCGGGCGGTGAAAGACTCGATCGTGGCCAACGTCGACAAGATCCTGATGCCCGTGCTGCACGCCCTGGAGACGGAAACCCCCGCCCCGCAACGGCCCTACGTTCAAATGCTGCGGGAGAACCTCGAACAGATCGCTTCGCCGTTTGCCGACGTACTGAGCAAGGCCTTCACGCAGCTTACGGCCGTGGAACTGCGGATCTGCGGCCTGATACGTAGCGGCCACACGACCAAGGAGATCGCCCGGCTGCGGCGAGTTTCTCCCGCCACCGTGTCGCGGCAACGGGAACGCATTCGCAAGAAACTCGGCATCGCCGGCACGGATACGAACCTGACCACGTTTCTCACGACGTTTCTGGCCGAATCCTGACGGCCCGCCGGCGGTCACCTCAGCAGCTTGGCGCGGAGCTTCTCGATCCGGCCCAGGGCTTGCTTCTTCTGATCTTCGGCGCCGATCGTCTTGGCGACCTTCACGGCGTCGGAGAGCACCTTCTTGACCTTGTCGGTCAGCCCGGCTTCGGCGAGCAACTCGGCGACGTCGGCCAGCATTTGGGCGCGGACGTCGGCGTCGGCGATCTCGTTGGCGACCTGCAGCGCCGAGTCGAACGTGGCCACGGCCGCCTCGACCCGACCGACGGCGTGTTGCCGGACGGCCAAACCGGCGATCGCCTTGCACTGCACGGCGGTGTCGCTGAGCGTCCTGGCCAACACCAATCCCTCGTCGATCAGCCGGTCGGCCTCCTCCGTCTGGTCGATGGCGTGATAGCCGGTGGCAATAGTGCCCAACGCGAGGATGCGTCCGGCGGCGTCATCGAGGCTGCCGGCCATCGCCTCGGCGGCTCGCAGCGTCTTCTTGGCGTCGTCGATTTCGTTGGCGGCGGCCTGCGCCTTTGCCACGCGGGCCATCGCCCGAGCCTTGCTCTCGAGATCATTGATCTGCCGGGCCGCCTTGAGGGCCATTTCCGCGGCGCGGCGGCTGTCGGCCCGGTTGCCCAACTTCGCCTGCGATTCGGCCAGCGAAACGCAGACGCCGGCCTTGATCGACGCCTCTTCGATGTCGGTACAGGCCTTGGTGGCCAGTTCCAAGGTGTCGGCAGCGCCGGAGAGGTCTTCCGCCTCGATCTGCTCCTTGGCGATCTTGATCAGTGCCTTCGCCCGGGCGTCGGGGGCCGATTTCTTCTGCGCCGTGGCGATCCGCTCTTCGATCGTCGGCTCCGACGACCCACCGCATCCGGCAACCAGCCAGCAACACAGCCCGATCACCCACATCCGCACACATCCGCGTCTCATCGAATCACCTCGCAAACCTTTACCTCTGTTCCTTTGCCCAAACAAGTCCGCCCGAGTAAGTTCGCCCCAGCAAGCCCCTCTTCAGTGCATTATACCGCAGCCGCGTCGCGCTGCGGCTACAAGTCTTCGGAGTGCGGCCATCCTTCCAACGGAGACGGAGCCTAGAAAACCAACCGGATCTTCTCGAGCCGCCGCTGCGTCTCGGCCATCAGCGCGTCTTCGGCCGCCTCGTCTTTGGCCTCGTAGGTCACCGAAAACCGCAAATAGGCCCCCGCGTCGTCCCACGGCACCGTGCAGATCGATTGTTCCGTGATCAGGTACTGGCTGGCCGCCTCGGCCGAGTCGAACGCCGACCCGTCGGCAAGACCCTGCGGTGCGGGCGTGTAAAGGAAGTACGAGCCGCCGGGCATCCGACAGTCGAAGCCGCAACGCCGCAGCGTGTCGACCAGTTTCTCCAGCCGCCGATGGTACTTCGCCCGAACCTGCCGCGGAATCTCCGCATCGTCCAGCGCCGCCACGGCCGCCTTTTGCACTGCGATGAACTGCCCCGAATCGCAGTTGTCCTTCACGTCGGCAAACGCAGCCACCAACCGCTCGTGGCCACAGACCCAGCCGATCCGCCAGCCGATCATGTTCCAGCCCTTCGACAACGAATGGACCTCGATGCCGACGTCTTTGGCACCGGGCACCTGCAGGAAGCTCAGCGGCTCGGCCTCGTACGAGAGCATCATATGGGCCGCGTCCTGGACCACCACCACGCGGTTCTGCTGCGCAAAATCGACCACCTTGGCGTAGAAGTCCCGCGTGGCCATCTTGCCCGTGGGGCTGTTCGGGTAGTTGATCACCAGCAGCTTAGCGCGGCGCAAGACATCGTCGGGAATCGAATCCAGATCGGGCAGGAAGTCGTTCTCGGCCAACAACGGAAGCCTGTGGACCTCGCCGCCGAAATACTGCGTGTGGGTGCCGGCGACCGGATAGCCCGGCGTGGTCATCAACGCCACGTCGCCCGGGTCGATCAACGTTGCCGGCAGCATGGCCAACGCCGTCTTCGACCCGATGCAGTGGTTTACTTCCGCGACCGGATCGAGGTCGACGCCAAACTCCCGGGCCATCAACCGCGCGGCCGCCTCTTTGAACTGAGCGATCCCGTTATCGGCGTAGCCGCGGTTGGCCGGCTCGTCGATCGCCTCGGCCATCACCCGACGCACGGCCACCGGGGCCATCTCGTCGTTCTCGCCGATGCCGAAATCGATCAGCTCCCGCTCGGGATGCCCAGCCAACGCTTCGCGTTTCGCCCGTTTGATCTTCTCGAACTTATAGATCTCCGTCCCCTTACCGTAGCTGATGCCACCAATTCGTTGGGCAAAAAGCTGTTGGAAATAGGGGTCGCTCATGGTCCGTCCGCAGGGATTCGGGTGCCGTTTGGGTGAAACACAAGAGCAGTCTATCGCAACCGCAGCAGGCGGACAAGCGGGGGGCTGTCGTCTCCCCCGGACGAGACCACGAAGCCGCCCAGCCCCACAGTCCAACCTCAACTTGCCCACACGCTGCCTAGGATGATAATAGGAGAAGTGTCGCCGTCGCACAGCAAGAAGAGGTCTCCCATGCAATCCAAGACGTCACTCGCGCTATGGGTCTACGTTCTCTGCTCAACCTCCGGCGCCCTCGCCGAACAGCCGGGCGAGATTCAACCGACGCGATACTCGGGCATGTGCGATGCCTCGGCCGCCGTGGCGCTCGATTCGTTGACCCTGATTGTGGCCGACGACGAACGCAACACGCTGCAAGTCTATCGGGCGGACCGCCCCGGGCCGCCGATGCGGTCGTTTCCTTGGGACACCGCCTTGGGCATCCGCCCCGGCGACGACCACCCGGAGGCCGACGTCGAAGGGGCGGCCGCGTTGCAGGGGCGGGTCTATTGGATCACCTCGCACGGCCGCAACAAAAAGGGGAAATGGCGGGCCAACCGCCATCGCTTCTTCGCCACGGCCGTCACCCGCACGCCCGACGGCCTGGAAGCCCGGCCGTTTGGCAAACCCTGCACGACCTTGATCGGCGATTTGGTCAAGGACCGCCGCATGCGGCCGTTGCGGCTCGACGCGGCATACGGTTGGGGCGTCGAGAAGTCCGAGCCGTTGGCGCCGAAGCAAAGCGGTATGAACGTCGAGGGCTTAGCGGCCACGCCCGACGGCCGCTCGCTGCTGATCGGCTTCCGCAATCCGTTGCCCGGCGGACGGGCGTTGATCGTGCCGCTAGAGAATCCGGCCGACGTGTTGACCGCCCAGGCAGCCCCGCAATTCGGTGCTCCGATTCTGCTGCTGCTGGAATACCCCACGTCGGGCCGTGCGGTGGCGCTGGGTATCCGCAGCATCGCCTACAGCCGTCACCACGAGGCCTACCTGATCGCCGCCGGCCCGTCGGATACGCGCAAGGCGTTCGCCCTGTTCCGCTGGTCCGGCGCCGCCGGCGAGGCCCCCCAGTTGCTCGCTCGCCCCACGGCCGCCTTGATGGGCGTCCGGGATTTCGCGCCCGAGGCCCTGGTCGTCTTCCCCGGCCGCAGCGCGATCCAACTGCTCAGCGACGACGGCTCGCTTGCAGTCCGCGTCGCCTCCCCGGCCGAATGCCTCCCCGACACGTACGACAACGGCTACTGCGAAGCCAAGTACCTTCTCGACCACCGCCGCAAGACGTTCAAGAGCGTCTTCATTGCCGTGCCGAAATAGGCGCCGCAAGAACAGAACTCGGGCCGGGTGCCATGCTCACGCTCGCCGTGGGCATGTTGGGTGTTGGCGAGGTGCAAGAGGAACCTACACGAGAATCACCAGCAGCAGCGTCGACAACACCAGTCCGGCGGTCACCAGCAACTCTTCCCGTGTCACGCTCTGTTTGCCGTGCATGGTTTCCCCCGGCGATCCGTTCGACGTGCCCGGCTTGCCCCGAAAGTCCTTCTCCCCCACCAACCCCATCGGCCGGTTGCCCACCGGACCGCCGGCATATCGCGCACTTCCCGCACAGGCGGCAAATCTGTTGCGGCCGGAATAATCGGCAAGGTTTGCCAGGCGAAGTGCCACGCTTGTGTTCGCGATCACCACGCCACACACGGTCATCCTCGGAATCCCGTGAGTGAGGTGCCTTACGACTGGCGGACACTCGGGGTGAGGGTAGAATACTGGGGCGATAATCGTTTCATGCTCGGCCATCGCCACGAAGACTCTTCGTCAAAGATTTGCGTAAGATAGGCTGCGTCGTCGGCACTTGCCGGTAAGGAGTGCGTCAATGAAACACGAAACCGTAATCACGCTCACGGCCACTTTCGAGTCGCACGCGCAAGAGACCGAAGAGGGCGTCGAATTCTGGCTCGCGCGGGATTTGCAGCATCTGCTGGGCTACTCGAAGTGGGACAACTTCCTCAACGTCGTCTCCAAGGCTAAGACGGCTTGTGAACTCTCCGGCCACGAGATTCTGGACCATTTTGCCGACGTCGGGAAAATGGTCGAACTGGGTTCTGGCAGCAGGCGGGAAATCGACGAGGTCATGCTCTGCACGCAAGGCGAGTAAGTCGCGAATGCGTGTGATCGTACGGCGGCATCCGTCGGCGCGAGCCCCTAATGCAGCACCTCTCCCCGCGTCACGTCGCCCGGCACGTCGAGCAACTGGATCGTGGCCATGGTCTTCATTGCCTTGTGATCGGCGAACGTCCAAACGACCTTCTTCTGCCGCGTAACTTCGATCGCGTGCGGGGACGTGCCGAGGCGGCCGTGGCCGAGCCAGTTGGTCATCACGGTGTTGCCGTTGGGCAGCCGTTGCAGGCCGGTCATGAAGGCCAGACTAATGCCGGGCAGGTCCTCGCTGGTCACTTGCCAGACGATCTTGCCGTCGCGGTCGACTTCGAGTACACGGGGCGGGTTCTTCGCCCGGTCGCCGCAGGCGATTAGCGTGTTGCCGTCGGGTAGCCGGATCGCGCTGTGGGGGCCGCCGGGAACGTCGATCTGGCGGACTTGCTTGCCCGTGGCGTCGTACTCCCGGACGTAGCCCGGGCCGTAGTGGGCCACCAGATAATGGCCGTTGGCCAGCCGCCGGGCGTTGCGCATGAAGGCGTGGCCGCCGCTTTGGCCCTCGGGCAGCAGACAGACTTCTTTGACGACCTTGCCTTTGGGGTCGACCTCGAGCAGGCGCCCGGCGTTGCATTCGGCGATGAACGTGTTGCCGTCGGGCAGGCGCTGGCAGGCGTAGATCTCGCTTTTCGACTCGTAGTTGAAGACCACCCGCCGCTGCCGGTCGACCTCCTTCACGCCGTGGCCGGTGACGAACAGCAGGTTGCCGCCGGGCAACACCCAGAGGTCGTTGCAATGCGGGGCCGGATACTCGAATTCGACCTTGCCCTCGGCCGAGACCAGCATCACCTTGCCGCCGCTGTAGTCGCCGCAGGCGAACGGGTGGGTGATCGGCTCGGCCGCGTATGTCGCCGACGTGAGTATCAAGATTGAGATCAGGGCGATTGCCAGCGGCTTCATCGGGCGTCTCCTCGTTGGGGTACGGATTGTTGTTCAGACTGTCAACGCGGGAGCCCGAAAACGGGGGCTGGCTCCATTGATGACCGGTACGGCAGTGGTGTTTCGTATTGCCGACGGTGCCTGCCCCTTTTCGGGCGGGGGCACCGGGGTGCCGTGGAAAAAGGGGACAGGCACCGAGCCGGCAACGTCTTCGCGCAGGTCCGGCGTCTACGGCGGCTCGGAGCCAGTCCCCATTCTCCACTCCACGTTTACAGCCTGAGACTGTGATCCTCCAATTATAACTGGTGTGTCACGACTTCGGAGAAGCCACATGGCTTTATGTTGAGCCGGGGGAGTTGACATGGGGGTCACGCCGGGCACAATTGGGGGCTGTGGTTTGACGCAATTGCACGATGAGGATGTTGATGGATCTGGAACTGAAAGACAAAGTGGCCCTGGTGACCGGCGGCTCGCGCGGTTTGGGCAAGGCGATCTGCCTGAGTTTGGCTGCCGAGGGCGTGAAGGTGGCGGTCAACTACTTCCGCAGTGCCGACGGCAGCGTCGATCTGGCCGACGAGGCCGAGGCGGCGGTCGCGGAGATTGCCAACACACACGGCGTCGAGGCGATGGCCCTGCCGGGCGACGTCTCGCGCGAGGAAGACGTCGTCGAGATGTTCCGCCTGATCGAGGAGCGGTTCTCGCAGGTCGATCTGCTGGTCAACAACGCGGCCGTTTGTCCCACGTGCCAGGTCAAAGATATGTCGCTGGAAGTCTGGCGGCAGACGGTCGACGTGAATCTCAACGGCACGTTCCTGGTCTGTCGGGAGTTGGTTAAGCGGCTTGTCGACGCCGAGCGGCCGGGGCGGATCGTCAACATCTCGTCGCAGGCGGCTTTCCGCGGCTCGACCACCGGCCACGCCCCCTACGACGCCAGCAAGGGCGGCATCGTCTCGTTCACCGTGGCGTTGGCCCGGGAAACGGCCGAACACGGCATCACGGTCAACTCGGTCGCCCCGGGCATGATCCACACCGAGATGACCGCCGGCACGATCAGCCGCAATCGAGAAAAGTACCTCGCGCGGATCCCGCTACGGCGGATCGCCGAGCCGGAGGAGATCGCCAAGGTCGTCGTGTTCCTGGCCTCCGCCGGAGCCAGCTACATGACCGGGGCCACGGTCGACGTGAGCGGTGGGATGTTGATGCGATAAGTCTTATAGTAGTCATCTCGCTGCGGCGAGATGTCAATGCGTCTCGCCAAGGCGAGTCGCACGGAGGTTCATCTTGCGGAGCAAGATGACTACTATGGGTGTGAAATGAAAGGTGACGCCATGGATTACCTGATGGGCATCGACTTAGGCTCGACCAGCCTCAAGGCGGTGATCTACGACCTCGACGGCAACGCGGCGGCCAGCGGCAGCCGGGCGACCGAGCAGTTCCACCCCGACGCCGACCATCCCGAATGGGTCGTCTGGCAGCCGGAACAGATCTTCGGCGGTACGGCGGCGGCCATTCGCGACGCGGTCGCGACGCTGGACGACCCGCGCGACGTCAAGGCGGTCGCCGTCACCGGCATGGGCATGGACGGCGTGCCGCTGGACGGCGACGGGCAATGGCTCTATCCGTTCATCTCCTGGCACTGCCCGCGGACCGGCCCGCAGTTGGACTGGTGGAAGGAGAATATCGGGGCCGAAAAGTCGTTCGCCGTCGGCGGCAACCCGCTCTGGCATATCTGCTCGGCGCTGCGGATCCTCTGGATGCAAGAGCACGAGCCGGAGATCCTCGCCCGTACGGATAAGTGGCTGTTGATCGAAGACTTCATGAACTTCATGCTCAGCGGCCGTCGGGCGACCGACTACAGCATGGCCTCGAACACGCTGCTGTTCGACCAGCACACCCAGACCTGGTCGGACGAGATGCTGACGGCCTCGGGCATCGACGGCCGGCTGCTGGCCGATCCGCATCCCAGTGGAACGCTGCTGGGCGAGATCACCGCCAAGGCGGCCGAAGCCACCGGACTGGCCGAGGGCACGCCGGTGGTGCTTGGCGGACACGACCACATCTGCGGCACGCTGCCGGTCGGGGCGTTCGAGCCGGGGGTGGTGCTCGACGTGACCGGCACCTGGGAGAGCGTGCTGATCGCGATGACCGAGCCGAACCTTACGCCCGAGTTTCAGAAGACCGGCATGATGGTGCAGTCGCACGTGGCCGAGGGCCGCTATTCAGCCGCAGGGGCGACGGTGGCGGCCGATATGCTCGAATGGTATCGGGCTCAGTTCGGCGCCGAGGCTACGGCCAAAGCGGCCGACGAAGGCGGGGCCGACTGGGACTACCTGATGGCCGCCGCGGCCGAGTCGCCGCCGGGTGCCCATCGCGTGATGTTCCTGCCGCACATGTCGGGGGTGAGTTGCCCGCTGGTCGACGAGCGCAGCCTGGGAGCCTTCGTAGGATTGAGCAATCGGGCCACCTCCGGCGATTTCGTCCGCGCGATGATCGAAGGGCTCGACTACCAGTTCCGCGACATCGTGACCACGATCGAGGCCAATTCCAACGCCGAGCTCGAGAAATTCCTGGCCGTGGGTGGGGCCACGCGCAACGAGTTCTGGATGCAGAACAAGGCCGACGTGCTCGGCTGCCCGATCGAGGTGCCCGACGTCGAAGAGGCCTCGCCCCTGGGTGCCGCCATCCTGGCCGGCATCGGTGTGGGGCTTTACGCCGACGAGCAAGACGCCTTCCGCCGCGTCTACAAACCCGGCAAGACCTTCCAGCCCGACGCGGAGTTGTCGAAGTTCTACGCCGAGAAGTTTGAAATCTACAAGCAACTCTATCCGGCGTTGGGACCGATCAGTCATCGGTTGGGGAGTTAGTACTCCGCACACCGAGCTTGATGGGTGGCTGGGGTCGAGCGCAGCGAGCCCCCAGTTCATTGCTTTGCATTCTGGGGGGCCACCGGCAGTAGCCTGTCGAATTGGTCGAGCAGTCCGCCGTGGGCGGGAATCTTGGTCTCCAGATCCTAATCGCAGTTCTGGTATACCAGGACCCCCGGTCCTTCGGTTGTTACTACCGGCACCCAAGCCTCACAGATCTCCTCAAGGCGGGCGTCATCTAGTCTTAGAGCCGTTCGCGAATCCTCATCACCTGCTCGATGGCGGCATGACCAGAAGGGAATGGCCGCCACAAGTTCCCTTAGACGCTCGACGCGGTCGTCTGGGACTCTAGAAGTTGCCCAGTTGTAGCAGCAAGCGCGGCCTTGATGGAAGACCGTCGTGAGTTCGCTTGGATCGATCGGCCCGTCGTCGACATTCACCTTCAGGCCGGAGAGCGGTACAAGGTATCCTTCGGCTAGCCGCTCGTCGCACCGAATGCCTCCACACTGGTTGGCGTAGACCACGCCAGTCTGAGATTCAATTATGACGGCTGCCCACGGAGGCGATGTTCCGTCGGGATCCAGGAAGACGTATCGTAGCTGCCCATCTGCGATACGGCTACTCAGGTCGGCCTGTCTTGCTTCAAGACCCAACGGTCTCACCCTGCGTAACTTGCTTATCGGTAGTCTCTGTCGATCACCTGTAGGGAAGCAGCCGGTCTCCCTTCTTGTTGCCGTCAGCTACCGCTGAAAATCCGCGGCGTTTGGTCCAGCCCGAACCCTACGTAGAAGCCCACGTAGTGAAACACGGCCGGGGCCACCAGCAGCAGGCTGTCGAAGCGGTCGAGAAGTCCGCCGTGGGCGGGAATCACCGTGCCGAGGTCCTTTACGCCTAAATCCCGCTTGATCGACGAGACGGTCAAATCGCCGAATTGGCCGACTCCGCTGACGATCAGGCCCAGCACGATCAACCTCCAGAGGTTGTCGATCGGCGTGTCTTGAAAGATGAAGTGTCCCAGCACGGCCACCAGCGGCGTGGTCAGCGCCAGCGCCCCGAGTGCGCCGCCGATCGTCTTGTTGGGGCTGGTGTTTGGCGCCAGCTTGCGGCGGCCGAACAGATTGCCGCAGATGTAGGCTAGCACGTCGTTGAGTTCCACGGCCAGCAGCACCATCAGGATGATCGGCCGGTAGTCCTTGTCGTTGGCCATGTAGGCCAGGTGACCCAACGCGCAGCCGAAGAGCATGAAGCCGAAGATGCCCAACGCGACGCGCTGGATGTAACCTTCGGGCCGATCGGCCAAAATGGCCACGACCGCGATCGCCCCGACGACCAGCGGCGGCAGGGCCACGAAGAAGCCGTAGTAATGGTCGGCCACCGCGAAGTTCACGGCCACGATCCCCAGCACCACGATCAGGCAGATCGCCTTCTCGCGCGCCAGGCCGGTCGCCCGGGCGTACTCGAAGAAGCAGAAGACGCTCAGCAGGCCGATCGCCAGGATCGTCCAGGCGGCGCCGGCGAGGATCGGCAGCGCGATCAGCACGCTGAGCACCAGCCAGGGCCGAAAGCGGGCGAACAGGTCGCGGCGTTTCGTCTCGCCGATCTTTCCCAGGCGAGCGAGCACGGCGATCAGCAGCGGCGCGATCACCAACGCGGCGGCCACCGCGATCACGATGCCGCGGACGACCGGGTGATCGAAGGCCTGATCGTAGCCGAACAGTCGAGCTTGCGTATCGGGTGTCACGGCGGCGGCCTCCGCAGGGCGCGGGCGATGCGTACCAGGCGCCGGACGGCGGTGACGGCCTCACCGGCGATCATCACACACAACCCCAAGGCGACGAGCCCCCAATCGGGCAGCGCGGCGACGTGCGGCTGCCACGAACCCGGTGCGGCCGCACAATACAGGGCGACGACCGTCAACAGAAAGGCCCGCTGCGGCTTGGCCAGCGGGCCGCAGAACTCTTGATGTGCCCCGGCGGCCTTGCCCTCTGCCCGAACGTAGGCGATCAACAGCGCCAGACACGCCGCCACGTATCCCAGCGCGGGCTCGCCGCCGACTGCATATCCGGCGCCGATCAACGCGGCGACGTCCGAGACGCGGTCGGGGATTTCGTTGTAGAGTTCGCCCACCGGCGAGGCCTTGCCCGTTTCCGTAGCGACCATGCCGTCGAGCATGTTGGCCAGCAAGCGAAGCTGCGTCAAGACGGCGGCCGCGAGGAAGTACCAACCGGGCTGCTGCGTAGTGTTGGTCGCGGCAAACGCCAGGCCGCCCGCCACGCCGGCGGCCATGCCTAGTATCGATATCGCGTTGGGCGAAATGCCTCGCGTTCCCAGCCAGTGGGCCAGCCGCTTCGAGACGGCCCGCTCGCGCGAGGCGATCGGACGGCGATCGGGATTGTAGTCCGACTCGGTCACGGCTGTTTTCCGGCGCCCATGAGAAACGTGCCGACGATCAGCGGCATGCCGGCCATGTTAATCGGTCGGATCGGATCGGAGAAGGCCATTCTGGCGATAATCGCGGCCCAAATGAGCGTCGAAGCATAGGCCGGATAGAGCACGCTCATGGCCTCGTCCCGTTTGAAGGCCGCGATCAACAGCACCATCACCGCCAAGCCGTTGCAGGTTCAGGCAGCTCGGCAGCGAGTCGGTCGCCCGGTCGGCCCCGGACCTGTAGAGAAACTGCCCCCACCGCACCCAGCAGCGCGGCGACGAAGAAACGGGCGATCGAGATCGGCGGCGTCTGCATGGGAGCCTCCGCGGAAACAGAGTGCTACACGGCGGCGAACAGGTGTTGGAATGATAGCGGATCGCGGTCCGCGACTCCAGTGCAACGAATGGGCGTCTACTTTCCCGACTCCTCACAACCCGTTCACCTGCTCACGTACTTGAATTCGCCTCCTCTTCAAGGCGTTCAAGGTCGTTCTCGATCTCGGCGAATGGTCTTTGTTGATCGAGAATCGACCGCAGGATATGTTGCGAGAAGGCGCTACTGCCCGACTGGAAACCGGCCAAGGTCTCCTCGGAGAAGAACGCGTCGCGAGGAGGGAACTCCTCGCCGTCGGTGTAGAACTTGAGTGCCTCGTACAGGCACTGCACCAAGTGAAACTCGGTGGAAACGTACGGCAGAGACCCGTGCTCCTCGAGCTTCGCAAGCTCGTCCATGTTGGCTAGGTGAATCGTGATCAATTTGAGCCACACGGTCAACTCGATGATGTTCGACGGCTCGTCCGTATGGTTGTAGCACCGTTGGTAGCGTCGGATCTTCTTGGGATCATCGCTTTCGAGGACGCTCAAGTATTCCTCGGTCATGATCAGCGACTGCTCGGAGACGAGTTCATGCGCATGACCGCACGACGCGCACTTGAGAATCCAGGTGCAGGGGAAGCAATGCATGTTGCGCTCGACCGGTCCTTCATGGCACGCCTGGCATTGCATCATGTCGATGAAAAGGTGCTCCTCCGGGATGCTGTGCGCCGCAATCTTGACGGTAATGGGGCGATCCGATCGCTTCTTGAACCATGCCATGTCGGTATCCTGTAGCAATCGATTGCTGCGAATCCGGCTCTACTGATATTCTCACCGATTATCCTCCAGCAGTCCATCCATCGCCGCCCCTTCGATCCGACACAATCGCCAGTCGCTGTGGAACTTCGCCCCCAGTGACTGATAGAAATGCTTCGCTGGCTGATTCCAGTCGAGCACGATCCACTCGCATCGCCGACATCCCCTTTCGCGAGCCGTCCGGACGACTTCCAGCAGCAGGGCCTTGCCCAAACCGTTTCCCCGGGCACTCGGCTCGACGTAAACGTCTTCCAAATACACGCCCGGGCGGCCTTGGAAGGAAGAGAAACTGCGGAAGAAGAGCGCGTAGCCGCCGATCTCGTCATCGACAAGTCCCACCAGCAACTCGGCGGCCGGGTCTTGCCCGAAGAGATACCGCTCCAATAGCTCCTCGGTCACCCGGAATTCGTCGAGCAGGTTCTCGAACTCGGCCAGCGATCGCATCATTTCCAGGACTCGAGGGAGATGTTCGCGGGCCGCGTTGACGATTCGCAATGTTCTGTCGGAAGGGGGCATGTTCTTCTTGAAAACGACGCTGGGCGTCACGGGGCTTCGGCCGAGAGGCTTCGATTCTGGGGCACGCACAAACCGCCCTTCGAGCGCATGCCTGCGTTCTGCCCCGTCCTTCGCGAATCAATGGTGACCAATCGCCTCGATCAACTCCAGTAGCCGCTCTTCGGCGGCCACGATCAGTTTCGCCTTCAGTCGGAAGTCTTGTTTGGGTGAACCGGATTCGTTCCAGGCGAATCCACGCCACACGGCAAGCACGGCCGGGCCGTTGGCGATCCCCTTGGCACGTTGCCGTAGATCATATCCGTAGGCAACCAGGCTCGCGTCTTCCGAGGTGGCACGATGGCTCAACAATCTGCGGATTTCGTCTTCGCCTACGTTCAGACCGAGTTTGGCTGCCATGTTCAGCAGGACGTTCCTTCGCATCGTCTCGGCGCGACGTTTGTCGGCGGGCCGGACCGTCTTGGCCTTCAGATGGGGCGCGTCGACGAGCCAACTACACATGGGGCAGAAACAGTGTCCGCCGGGCGAGTAGAGTCGGATGCCGGGTTTGGCGATGAAGTCGAATGAGTTCGTCAGATACGTCGAGAAGAAGGCACAGAAGACCGGAAGCTCTTCGAGCGGCGGCCGGGCGTCGTCGGGGATGTTCACGTAGTGTCCTCGTATCCACCCTTCCGCAGCCTCGGGAAGCGTCGAGTAATCGTGCGCCGTGGTGAAGCTGATGAACCCCTCCGACACCGCCTTGCCCATCCACCGCAGCAGCAGATAGCTTCGCCGCTGCATGTCAACAAAGCGCCGCATTTCGCGTTGATCGAGCATCGCTTTCCGGCCTCAATGTCTATTCCGCATCGTCAGGGTGACAGAACGATTTCTTGGTTGCGGATATCTTCCAGAAGTAGCAATATGCTGGCCGAAGCATCAGCCAAAGACATCACGAGCAATTCGTCGGCGACATCGGGGGCATGGTGGCGGCATAGAAAATCGCAGAACTTCTGCCGGGAATCATCATTGAGGTTCGCCACCTTGGTGGCGGTTTCGTCAAGGGATGACAGCCAGCACTTGCCGCATCGAAAGGTCGTGAAAAAATCTTCGGCATCGGGATTCCACCAAGGAATCACGTGTGCCTCATC
Source organism: uncultured Planctomycetaceae bacterium (assembly GCA_964472545.1). Classification (GTDB taxonomy): domain Bacteria; phylum Planctomycetota; class Planctomycetia; order Pirellulales; family Thermoguttaceae; genus CAYYNP01. The sequence continues at coordinate 47,095 of CAYYNP010000018.1, forward strand.
GCCAGAGCACACCTCGAAGCACGCGGAACAGACGAGCGGACGACCACCAGTTGTCGTTCGCGGTCTCTTGCCGAATAGCCAATCCAGGATTCCCATCGCATGGATTCCGTTGAAGTGGAGCTGCCATTTACCGAATAGCGCTTTGTCCCTCGTCGCGCAGTGATGAGGGATAAGACGTCGTTGAACTGAGCCGCAACACGTCCGGGGTGGCCGCGGCAAGGGTCGTTGGATACTGTCGGCGATTGTATCACGACGCGCCCCGAGAGGATAGGCATGGTCGGCCGGGCGTGGCACTTGAAGGGGAGAACGGCGTAGCCCGGCAAATGGCTCCGCGGAAAGAGCGCGCCTCACCGCGGCCTACGGAAGCCGGCGTGATAGCGGATCTCCGATCATGACGCGGGATCGCTCAAGCCGTCTCCGCCGCAGCCTGCTCTTTCGACTGCATTTCCCGTTCAGCGATGAGATCTTCCAGCCGTTCTTTCTCGCGCGTCAACTCATCGAGCGACATCCCCGTCTCGTTTTTGGCCGTAGCCTGGGGGACGTTGATTCCCTGTTGACGCAGCCACTGGTCGACGCGCTGCCGATTTTGTTTATAGACGTAGAATCCCAGCGCCGAAGCGCCGAGCCCGACGACGAAGCCGGCTACGTGGTCCGTGCTAATGCCCATGACTTCGGTGCTCCTCTGCCAGACTTTGGGGACGTGTGTGTTCTTCAGTTCTGCCGTTTATCGAAAGCGGATGGGGATACCGTCGCGATGCGCACCGTGGCCTTCGAGCGCTTCGCCGTGGACGCGGGAGACGTCGCGCAGCTCTTCCCAGAAGCTCCGCAGCCCGTGGGCCCCGCCGCCGGTCATGGCGTATCGCAGGGCACTGTTGAGTATGCCGACGAAGCCCAATTGGAGGCGGTCGCGGGCGTCGGTGTCGGGGCTGACCACGATTTCGTAGCGGGGTTCTCGGCCGTCTTCCGACGGCACGCCGACCGGCTCGACCAGCACTCCCGTCGAGGGCATCTCGACCAGGTGGCGGCCGAACGTGGCGCCCCAGGTCACGACGGAGGCCGTCAAGACGTTGCGCCGCACGAGCGCCATGGCGAGATAGGCCAGCGAGAGGACCTCCGGGTCGAAATACCCTCGGCTGCGCAACTCGCGCCAGCCGTGATCGGCCACCGACCAGGCCGTGGCCAGGGCGGCCAGCCACTGGACGTCGCGACCGTTCTTCGCCGGTGAACCGAGCCACTTCATCGCCAGGGCCGTAAGCAGCCCGATGCCGGAAACCACGGCCGAGTCTTGCAGCACGACGCGTTCCGGCGCCGCCAGCAGTCGTACCGGCCGCCTTCCTTGGTCAATGGCGAAGCGAAACGCAGTGCGCAGCGTGATCTCTTCCGAGGAGATCGCGTGGGGATCGAACCGCACGACCAGCGAGCCGGTGCGGGCCGTGTAGGCGATCGGCCCCATGCCCGCGTGTTCGCCCATGAAGCCGATCAATCCATTGGCATCGTCCAGAGGACGCGAAAGCCGCATGCGCACCCGCCCCGGCAGGGTGTGCTCGACGGTCACGGCGGGTTTCGTGGCGGCGCGGATCATCGGTGCCGTTCCTCCACGTCGTGCAACAGCAGCCGGGACGAATTGAGCACCACGGCGACCGTGCAACTGTTGTGCAGCACGGCCCCCCAGAAGACCGGCAGCGCCCCCACGGCCGAGAGCACGATGCCCAGGCTGTTCACGCCGATCGCGGTGAAGAAGTTCTGGCGAACGGTCCGCATCGTCTTGTTGGCCAGGTGGACCACGGCCGGGATCATCAACGGGTTGTCGCCGGCGACGGTGATATCGGCGGCTTCCATGGCGATGTCGGTCCGTGTGCCGCCCATGGCGATCCCCACGTCGGCGTAGGCCAGGGCCGGGGCGTCGTTGATTCCGTCGCCGACCATCACCACGTGCGTGCCGCGCGATTGCAGCTTCAACACCGTCTCGGCCTTGTCGTCGGGCATCACCTCGGCCTCGAAACGGTCCATCGACATCCGCGAGGCGACAATTTCGGCGTGCTGCTCCACGTCGCCGGTCAGCAGGATGATGTCGTCCATGCCGATCCGCCGCAGCCGGTTGATCGTCTTCTTCATGTTCTCGCGGAGGCTGTCCTGCACGCCGAGGATTCCCAGCAGCCCCTCGTCGTCGGCCACGTAGATGATGCTCTCGCCCGTGCGGGCCAAACGATGTACCGGCTCGGCGATGGGGGCCAGATCGGCCTGCTGTTCCTGCATGAACCGCCGGCTGCCCACGCGAATGCGGCGGCCCTCGACTTGAGTTTCCACACCGCGAGCCGTGTGGACGTGGGTGTTTGCGTGCTTGGGGATCGGCAGCCCCGCCCGTCGGACCTTGTCGAGCACGGCCACGGCCAGCGGGTGGGTGCTCGCTTCCTCGGCCGCCGCCGCCAATTGCAGCAGTTCCTGCTCGGAAACTCGGCCGTTGGCCGGAATCACGCTGATCACCTGCGGACGGCCTTCGGTCATCGTGCCGGTCTTGTCGAAGATCAACGTGTCGGCCTCGGAAATCAGCTCGAGGTAGTTGCTGCCCTTGACCAGGATCCCGTTGCGGGCGGCGGTGCAGATCGCCGCCGAGAGGGCCGTGGCGGTCGAGAGCCGGATGCCGCACGAGTAGTCGATGATCAGCATATTCAGCGCCCGGCTGACGTTCCGCGTGGCCGCGTAGACGATGGCGGAGAGGGCAAAGTTCACGGGAATCAGTTGCGCTGAGGTGCGATCGGCGATGCTCTGCACGGTGGCCTTTCGGTGTGTGGCCTCCTCGACCAAATGCACGATCCGCGCCACGGCCGTCTGATCGCCGACCCGCCGGGCGTGTACCACGATGCGGCCGCTCTTGACCACCGTGCCGGCAAAGACCTCGTCGTCGACCGCCTTGGCCATCGGCATGAACTCGCCGGTGATCGAGGCCTGATCGACGGCGGCCTCGCCGGAGGTGACCACGCCGTCGACGCTGATCTTCTCGCCCGTGTTGACCATGATCCGATCGCCCACGGCCAATTCGGCCAACTCGACGCGTTCTTCGGTGCCGTCGTCGCGGACCCGCCAGACGACGTCTTCGCCGACGGAGAGCATCTCGCGGATTGCCCGGCGCGTGCGGCCCATGGTGTAGGCCGTGAGCAGTTCGGCGATATCGGCCAGCCAGATGATCGTCAGCGCCGACCATCCCCGGCCGGCGAAGATGCTCGCCAGGATTGCGGTGGCGCTGAGCGTATCGGCGTTTGGCCTGCCGCGAGCCGCCAGCGACTTCCAACCGCTGCGGAGGATCGGCAGCGAGAGCGAAAGGGCCGTGATCGCCGGCAGCGTAAGAAAGCGGCCCAGCAGCGAGGGCGGCGGCTTGATCGCCCGCTTGCTCAACAGCGGGAATGCGAGTGTGGCCGTGGTGATGCCGATTCGCACCAACGTTTCGGAGATCGGTTCCTCTTGCAGCCGCCGCTCGTTGACGGTGGCCGAATCTTGCACGGCCCGCTCGGCCTTATAGGCCAGCAACGAGTAGCCGCCGAGCACGCTTTCGGTCTGCTCGGCGATATCGTCCAGCGTTGCCTGCAAGGGGTCGTAGTAGAGCAAAACGTTCTCGGTGACCGTGGAGACCCGGGCGTTGGAAACGGGGACCAGGTCTTCCAGGCGTTGACGAATCTCACCCGACTCTGCCTCGAGGTAGCGCAGCGCGCGGCAAGCGATCCGCACCCGGCCGGGCAACTGGTGCACGATCTCGCAGTTCAACAGCGGCTTGGTCTTGCGCCAGATCATCCTCGAACCTCGATTCTCTCATTCGCTCAGGATGGTTGCGGCTGGCTGAGAAGCTGATGGGTGCCCCACCAGAAGAGTGCGAATCCCGGCGGAACGGCCGCGGCGCCGTCGCGTGCGATCTTGCCCACTCCCACCGCCGCCATCAGGATCAAGACGGCCGAGGAGAAATCCAGCACGCCGCGCGTCCGGTCGTAGACGACCCGGTTGAGGCTGTCGACCATCGCGCGAAGTTCCCGCGCCACCAGCGGGCACGGCGTCCGCTCGATCTCCGCCTCCAGCCCGAGCAATCTGACGACCGCCGCGAAGAGCAACTCGGGGCGTACGACGTGCTCCCGATATCGAATCAGCAGACTGCCGCTGGCCGTGTCGACGTCCACGTGCTTGACACCCTCAATGCCGGTCAAGGGCACACGCAACTGCTCAGCCCGCTCTGGGCTATCCACCAGCATGGGAATCCGGAAGCGGACTCTCCCGGGCAGCAGATGCGCCGTCTGAACCGGACCGGTCCGCAGCATCGGCAGCACGGACACCTTGTGCTTGCGGCCGAAGATCCCTGAAATCAGCATCCCTGTGAGAATATGCATGCCAGTCCCGGACAACTCCAGCGCAATGAGGGTAATCTACCAAGTGTGCGTTGCGTTTTGGCAACAGTCAAGTTGCGCGGCGTAAACGCACGGGCCGGGCTGCGCCGACTGCAACGAATAGGCGGCTTCATCCACCCGATCCGGTGGTGGGGCGCACGCGCACGGCGCCCATCTTCCACGTCACCGCCTGTCTCCGGCTCTTCACACAAGGAATTCTACGCCGGGAGGCAAGCAGAGACCTGCCCAGCATGCGGCTGATCCGCGTTGCGGAACTCGGTCAGTCCTTGGGCTTCTCGCCCTGCGGCCCTTTGACCATCATCTCCCAGAGCGCGTATCGGGTGGGCGAGAGCTTCTTCAAGGCGTCGAGATGCTCCTGGCCCGCGCCGAGACAGACGGCGTAGACCTGGGCAAACTCGGCCAGGTCTTCGTGCCGGACGTGGTCGCCGTAGTTGGAGACCGAGACCTTGTCCTTCTTGATGGCCTCTTCCCAGGTATCCAGCAGCTTTGCATCGGAGTTTCTGGCGACCTGCTCCAGCGTGTGGCCGGCCTCGTGGGCGATCACCAGCGCGTCGGCGTGGGGCACGATGTTGATGTATCCTTGCCCGCCGTGCGCCCGGGCACCGTTCAGATCGGCGTAGATCGCGATCCCGTCCTCGCCTTCGTCGGAGACGGCCACGCAGGCCCTGATGTAGGGTTCGGGCAACTTTTCGAGCCGCTTGACCAATTGATCGAGTTCGGCCTTGGTCGCATCCTCGATGGTCAGCTTGAACCGAAACTCGCCGCAGGTGGCGATCCACCGCTTGCCCGCCACGCGGCCGTTGCGCATCTCGACGGCTTTCGGGCCGGAGACGACCTTGATCTTCGTGGTGCTATTCTCGCCGAACTTCTCGAACAGCGGCCGAAAGCGGTCCTTGAGTTTCTCTTCGGCCGTGGCTTGGGTGGCAAATGCCAGTGCGATCGCGGCCGCCGCGAGGGTTCTCATGCTCATCGTGTCCGTCTCCTGTCGCGAAACCTGGTTGTTCAACGGGGGGTTCTGTGTGCGCGGATGCCGAGGCGCACGTCTCCGCATGCTACCCTCGCCGGAAAGACCGTTCAAGTGCTGCGTCGATCTTGCGACGATGCGTACCGCTCGGGCGTGCTCGATCGCGCCCCGTCTCTCCACGGCCGATAGACGAGTCTCACTCCCAGTAGTCGTGTCGCTCCACCTTCTCGAGCCCGGCCAGCAGCGCATTGGAATTGAGGATGTCGGCCAGTTCCGACACCTCCGCGTAAGTGAAACTCCCGGTAATCTGGCCGCGATCGTGGATCGTACTTTGAATCGACGGGGCCGAAACGAGTTCTCCTTGCACGATGATGCCCAGCTTTCGCGTGTTCCCGAAGTCGTCGGGCAGGTTGGCTCCGGTCAGTCCGGCGAATCGCTTTGCCCCGGCTTCGCTTAGCGAAAAAGAGACGCACGGGTTTCCGTTTTCATCAATACTCGAAGTCGCCCTGCTCAGGTAGCGGCCGGTGACGTCGTAGCGGTCGGCGAGGACGAGCAGCTCGAGCGTGCCGCCTGCCTGTTCTGGGCGGTTTCGTTTGACGACGCCGTCGTAGCCGTATCCCGCGAACGACGCCTCTTCGCCCTGCCGTACCGGCACCCACCAGGCTCGGACGTCGCCGGCCGAGCCGTTCGGTCCGTCGGGCTTCTCGCCGGCCCGCTCGATCGCCCAGGCGTGAGCAGAGATGGTCGAGTCGGCGAGGATGCGGAATTCGAGCACGTCCGTCTCAACTAGCCGCCGTTCGATCTGCTCGACCAGCTCCGGTTGCTTGCCGGGAATGAGGATCTCGATGCGGTCGTCCGCGACTTCGCGCACGGTGACGTCCAGCGTCAGATTCGGATTGATGCGAGCCGTCACGGCCTCGATGGCCTCGACGGCCTCGTATACGGGCGTGTCTTCGCCGACGCGATAGATCAATTGGGTCTGCTGCGTCTGCGCTACCGGCGTGCATCCGTCGACCGACATCCAAACCACGACGGCCACCAATGCCGCGGCGACGATCACCGTGGGAATCAGGTCCTTCGAGCGAGCAGCCATGGCCCCGTTCTCCTCGGTTGGGCTGGCAGGTTCTCTGCGAGTTCTCTTCTGGGGGCTCAGCACTCGTTCCTCGTGCTTCGACCCCAGCCACCCTTCGACTCGGCTCACACTTGCTCGGTCACCACGAACGGCGCGCGATACGGCCGGCTGAGCAGGGCATCGGCGGCCGCGTTGCCGACGAACTTCTCCTTCGAGGCGTCGAACTCCAGTTTCTGCCCCAGCCGGTAGCTCACCTTGCGCAGGTCCATACCCAGCGCGGCCTTGACGTTGCCTTGCAGCGTGGCCAGCGACTGGAGCACCTGGGGGTTGTCGGGGAAACCGTCGGGCTTCTGGCTGAAGGGGACTTCGTTGCCCACGCGGTAGGAGATGTTGCCCAGGTGGCACAGTGCCGACGAGTAGTGGGCCTCTTCGATCTCGCCGTTGACTTCTTCGACCTTGCGGCTGCGAACGCAGTTGATAAAGCTGCCGAAGGGGCCGCCGTCGGTAACGTGGATCGGCTCGACCTCGACGTCGTGCTGCTTGCCGCCCTCGTAAGGCGTGAACCGCCCGCCGCTGATCACGCCGTCGGTGGTGTAGAACTCGTTGGCCACCTTCCGCGGATAGTCGTTGTGCTTGCCGACCAGTCCCCGGGTTTCGAAGATCAGCAGGGTTTCGCCGTAGTCGAACACACTGACGATCATGTTGGGGGTTTCGCCCTGGTCTGTGAAACCTTCGCCGTTGACCCAGCGGCCGCCCATGCTGACGACGCTCTTCGGCAGCGTGGAGCCCTTGATGGCCCAGCGGGCGACGTCTATCTCGTGGACGCCCTGGTTGCCCATGTCGCCGTTGCCGGTGTCCCAGAACCAGTGCCAGTTGTAGTGGACCAGGTTTTCGTGATAGGGCTGCATGGGGGCGGGGCCCAGCCAGAGGCTCCAGTCGAGCTCCTTCGGCGGGTCTTTGGGCTCTTTGAAGCCGATGCTCCAGCGGGGCTTGCAGCAGTAGCCCTTCGAGACGAGCAGCTTGCCGTACTTGCCCGATTGAACGGCGGCGATTTCCGCTGCCCGGCCGCCGCTGCTGCGCTGTTGGGTGCCGTGTTGCACGATGCACTTGTTCTTGCGCGCCGCGCGAACGCATTGGCGGCCCTCGAAGACGTTGTGGCTGCACGGCTTCTCGACGTAGACGTCTTTGCCGGCCAGGCACGACCAGAAGGTGATCAACGCGTGCCAGTGGTTGGTCGACGCACAGGAGATCGCGTCGAGGTCCTTGTCGTCGAGTGCCTTGCGGATGTCTTGCACGCACTTCGGCGTGTTGCCTCGCCTCTTGACCGACTCGGACCGCGAGGCGAACAACCGGCTGTCGGGATCGATCAGGTGGGTCACCTGGACCTTGTCCATGCCGGCGAAGCCGTCGATGTGATTTCTGCCCCGCCCGTTGATGCCGGCCACGCCGACGCGGATCGTATCGTTTGCCCCCAACACCAGGCCGGAAGCTTTGGTGCCGGCAAGCGTCAAAGAGGTCGCCACGCCAGCCGTGGCAGCGGCCCGTTTCAGGAAGGTACGACGTGTTTGGCGAAACATCGTGGGCTCCTATGGCGGGATGGTAGGTGTGTGGGCGGTCGGCCGATGCGCGACGCTGCGGGCCGTCCGGGTGGGGTCAATATAAGGGTAACTAGAGCAGAGCCAAACGGCAATGTCCAGCGAGACCCCGCTTTTGGGTGGGGGTGACTGCCGGCCAAGCGCACGACGTAGCTGAACTCTCAAGAGTTCAGTCGTCTCTGGGCAGATGTCAGGACAGTCTGAACTCCTGCGAGTCCAGCTACAGGTGCCCGGAGACGGACTCGAGCGCCACGCGCGATGAGGCGGTGCTAATCGTACAGCAGGAACCGCGCGCGACGCCGCAGAAACTCCTCCAACTCCGCCCGATAGACGGACTCGATCTTGTCGACCGATTGCCCGTCGAGAACGGCGGCCAGCACGGCCTTGTCGGCTAGTAGACGGTCGTAGGCTTTGACGTTCCAGCCGTCCGGATAGAGAATGCGCAATTGCCGGGCGATTTCCCACCCGGTTTGCACGGGCCGGAACGCGGCCCGATCGGTCACCACGATGTTGATCCCGCCGCAACGCTCGCCGGCGTACTTGCTAGAGGTCGGCGTGAATTCGATCGGGACGAACCCGACACCCGGCATGCCGCAGCGGTTGAGCGTCCGGGCGAGCCGCACGCCATCGACCCACGGAGCGCCGATTACCTCGAAGGGCGTGTCGGTCCCGCGGCCCACCGAGAGCTTCGTGGTCTCCAACAGCCCGATGCCCGGATAGAGCAATGCCTGCGTCAAGCATCGCATGTTTGGCGAAGGGTTGATCCAGCGCAAGCCCGTGGCGTCGAAGAACTGCTCGCGGCACCAGTTCTCGATCCGCACGACGTCGAGATCGACGCCCAGTTGCAACTCGGCGTTGAACATCCTGGCCAGTTCGCCGATCGTCATCCCGTGGCGGACCGGCAGCCGGTGGAATCCGACGAACGACTCGCGGCCGGCGTCCAACACGGGCCCGGCCACGTCGACGCCGTTGATCGGGTTGGGCCGATCGAGCACCACGAAGCGGATCTCCCGTTCGGCCGCCGCCTGCATGGCGTAGCCCATCGTGGAGATGTACGTGTAGAAACGCGTGCCGATGTCCTGGATATCGAAGACCAGCGTGTCGATCCCTTCGAGGCTCTTCGGCGTCGGGCGTCGCGTCTCGCCGTAGAGGCTATAAACGGGCAGCCCGGTGGCGCCTTCGCGGGCGTCGGCGATCTGCGGCACGTCGAGTTTGCCTTCGAGCCCGTGTTCGGGGCTGAAGATCGCCACCAGGTCGACGACGGCCGCTTCATGCAGCAGGCGGATCGTGCTGGTGCCGCGGCGGTCGACGCCGGTGTGGTTGGTGATCAGTCCTACGCGGCGGCCTTTCAACCGCCGGAAGGACTCTCGCCGCAGCACGTCGATGCCGGTCGACACGGCCGCCTGCCCGCCGTCCTCGATCGCGTCGGCCGCGATGGTGCCGATGCGTCCGGCGATGCGATTGACGGCGCCCTTGCCGTCGGGATGCAACCGATTGCTGAGGAAGATCACGAAGAGCTCAAGTTCCGGGTCGATCCAGATTGCCGTGCCGGTGAAGCCGCCGTGGCCGAAAGCCCGGGGGGAGAACGACTCGCCGCGGTTGGACGAGTAGCCGGACTTGACGTCCCAGCCGAGCGACCGCAGGCCGCTGGAAACGCGCTCCGGGCGCGTCATTTCGGCAACGCGCTCCCGGCTGAGCACGCGTACGCCGGCGTGTTGCCCCTGGTCGAGCATCATCTGCGCATAGACGGCCAGGTCTTCCGCCGTGCTGAAGAGTCCGGCGTGTCCGGCGATCCCATCGAGCCGATACGCCCGGGGGTCGTGTACGTCGCCGCAGATCCACTCTCCGCCGCGGCGTTCGGTGGGGGCTGCGCGGCGGCGGAGCGCCGCGTCGGGCAGGAAGCCGGTCTCCGCCATGCCCAGCGGCTCGAAGATCTGTTTTCGCGAGAACTCGTGTACGTCTTGCCCCGAAATCCGCCGGACCAACTCGCCGAGGACCAGATAGCCGATGTCGGTGTAGACGAACTTCGACCCCGGCTCGACGTAGGGCTTCAAGGCGAAGATCCGCTGCCATGCCCTTTGTGGCCCGTCGTCGTAATCGGCCAGCGCGTTGTCGGGAATCAGGCCGCCTTGGTGCGTGAGAAGTTGCCGCACGGTGATTTGCTGTTTGCCGTGCGTGCCAAACTCGGGTAGGTGTTTGGCCACCGTGTCGTCCGGATGCAGCTTGTCTTGGTCGATGAGGATCATCACGCTGGTGGCCGTGGCGATCGGTTTGGTCAACGAGGCAAGGTCGAAGAGCGTGTCGGTGGTCATCGCGATCGGTTCCGGCTCGATCTGCCGCTGTCCGTACGCCCGCAGCAGCACGATCTTTCCGCGCCGTCCAATCGTCACCACGCAGCCGGGCATCTGTCCGGCCTCGATCCCTTCGGCCGCGACCCGATCGATCTGCTCGAGACACGCCGCGTTCATGCCGGCATCTTCCGGCCGGGCGGAAGGCAGCCGAGAACCGTCGGCCGAGTCGGCACGGGCGGAATCGTACGCCAGCCCCGCGATCAGCAGCAGGCCGAACAGCAGGACGCTTCGCTTTGGTCGCCTCATGGTCTCTCCATTACGCAAAGGACGTCTTCTGTGGCGTAAGCTCCCAGCTTGCGAAGCTGCGGCAAGAGGCAAGCTGGAAGCTCGCCCCACGAGAGCAACCTACTCCCGCAGCGTTTGCCGCCCTTTCTCCATGAACGCCCGATACTGCTTATCGAGTTCGAGGTAGGGCGTACCGGTCAGTTCGGCCAGCGTACCGGGGTCGTCGTGGCCGGTGTAGACCCGCGAGAGGTAGGTCACCAATGCGTCGCGGTAGCGACCGTCGTCGTAGAAGACCAGGAAGTTGGCCAACCCGGCGGCCTGACTGTAGAGCGTGGCGATCCGTTTGTCCTCTTGCAGCCGCTGCATGCCGAAGGTGGTGAACTCGCCCAGCGGCACGTAGAAATCGTCCTTGATCAACCGGTACAAGGCGGCGTAGAGCCGGTCGTCCTCGAAACCGCCCAGCACGTAATAGTCGCCCTCGCGGCGCAGCGACTCCATATACATGGCGATCCCTTCGACGATCCAGAAGTTGGCCTTCTGGCCGACGTTCGGTGCCACCCGACGCGACTGGTGGAACAACTGATGCGTGGCCTCGTGGTTGAGCGTGCGATCTTCGTAGTCGTCGCCGGCGAAGAAGTACGCACAGCCGTTCTGCTGGAAGTAGATTCCCACCGAGGCCTCAATGCCGGGCATCGCCGGGCGGAGTGCGCGGTTGTATTCGTCGCGGCTGCGGAAGAAGACTACTTGGAAGCGCGGGACGGTCGTCTTCAGAGTCCGCCCACCGTCGAACAGCGAGGCGATATAGGCCTCCGAAGCGTAATACCGAATGAAGAGTTGCTCCCAATAGCCGTACAGCCGTTCGAGCTTCTCGCCCAGGTCCACGGCGATTTCGATGCTGTGGTTGGTGCGGATGGCATAATGCTCCGTTTCGACCACCCAGCCGTAGCGGACGTCCTGACGCAGTTCGGCGTCCTGGGCGGCGGTGATCCAGCGGCGGCCGTTGAACCGCTCGCCCCGTTCGTAGCGGGCCACGTGCGTCCGGGGCAGCCAGCCGAATCGCTCGTGATAGACCTTGGTCGCGCGGAGTTGGCGGACCTCGAAGAGCGTGCGCCATTGGCCGCGGTATTTCTGGTAGCCGAGAATCCGGCGGACCTGCTCGTGGTCGGGATCGGCACGGCTGGCGGTCAACACCAACTGATAGGCCAGCGAGGCCAGCGGGGCCCGAATCGCACGCTTTGCCAACTCATACAACTCACCGGCCTGTTGGCGCCGAAGCTGCTCGAATTGCCCGTGAAAGGCGACCACCGCTGCCGATGCGCCGGCGGCCGGCGACGGTCGGCCGATCTCCCGCGGGAGTACGGCCAGATACATCTTGTAGGGATCGCGCGGGCCGTAGAGCTGCCGGGCTTGGCGGGCCTGCTCGGCGAGTCCCTGCTGCTCGCACGCCTTCGCCAGTTCTTCGAGCTGCGCGAGATGCCCGGCGCGCAGTTCCCGCGCCGTCTGATAGAGATCCTCAGCCCGGGCCGAATAGGGGCACACCAGCAGGCCGAACACTGCTGCGGCGAGGTAGGCGGGGAGTCGGTTTCGTTGCCCGTTGAAAAGGTTATTCATAGCACCCAATATGCGGCATTTTATCGGAGCCCCCAGAAGCGCTGCGCCCAAATTCAGTTTACCACGAGCCTTCCGGCCGCCAAAGCGATCTTGAATCGGCCGTGGGTTTCAAGTACACGGGGCATTTGACCCGGTACGGGTTGGGAAGACTCGCTCATTTTAGTGGGTCGACCTCCGTACTTAAGGGTGAGGTGCCCTCAGGATAACCGCTTCAAGGAAGAAACGGATGAACCGCAGTAAGGCCTATTCCCCCTATATGGGGATCGCTCTAACCACCCTCTCGGTGATCGTCTTCGAAATCTCGCTGACGAAGATTTTCTCGGTCACGCTCTGGTACCACTTTGCCTACCTGGTCGTGTCGCTGGCCCTGTTCGGGCTGGGAGCCGGGGGGCTGGCGGCCTATTTCCTTCAGGGCCGGCTGCGCTCCGGCGGCCGTACGCTGACCGCGTTGGCGCTGGCGCAAGCGGCCAGCATCGTGCTCTGCCTGGCGTTTCTGGCCAATTGCGACATCCGCGTGGGGCTGACGTTGAAAGAGATCGCGGGGCTGGCCATCACCTACGTGGTCTGCTCTTGTCCGTTCGTCGTGGCCGGCATGAACATCGCCATGGTGTTGCGGCTGCACAGCCACGACGCGGCCAAACTCTACGCGGCCGACCTGATCGGCTCGGCGGCCGGATGCCTCGTCTTTCTGGCGGCGATCAGTTTCCTCTCGGGGCCCACGGTCGTGCTGGTTTCGGCCGTGTTGGCCTTGGCCGCGGCCGGCGCCTACTGCCGGCCGTTCTGGCGGTCGATCCCCACGGCCCGGCTCGCCGCGGTGGCCACGATCGCGGTGGCCGTATTGGGGACCAACCTGGCCACCGATTTCTTCCGCATCAAATACACCAAGAAATACCACGAGAACGGCGGCTGTGCCTATGAGAAGTGGTCGCCGTTGGCCCGGATTACGGTCTATCCGAGCGTCTACTTCTCCGAGACCGAGGACTCGCCGTTCGGCTGGGGGATGAGCGAGCAGTTCAAGCCGAAGGAGCCGATCGAGCAGTTTTGGATCGAGCAGGACGCCTGCGCCGGCACGCCGATCACGCGCTTCGACGGCGACCTGTCGAAGCTCGAGTTCCTCAAGTACGACGTGACCTCAATGCCCTACTACGTGGTGGACGACCCGGAAGTGTTCATCATCGGCGCCGGCGGCGGCCGCGACGTGCTCACGGCGCTGGTCTTCGACAGCCCCCAGATCGTCGCCTGCGACATCAACCCGGTGATCGTCAATCTGGTCAAGGAGGAGTATCGTGACTTCGCCGGCGATCTGTATCGTCATCCCCGGGTGCAAACCGCGGTAGCCGAAGCCCGCAGCTATATCCGCGGCAGCGACCGGAAATTCGACCTGATCCAGATTTCGCTGATCGACAGTTGGGCGGCCACCACGGCGGGCGCGTTTTCGCTGGCCGAAAACAACCTCTACACGGTCGAGGCCTTTGCCGACTACTTCGAGCACCTCAGCGACGACGGCATGCTCTCGGTCTCGCGATTCCTGTTCACGCCGCGGAACCAGTCGCTCCGCGTGGTTACCGTCGCCCGGCGGGCGCTGGAGAACCTGGGCGTCGAGCATCCCGAGTCCCACGTGGCGGTGATCGGCACCTCGAAAGATGAGGGCGTGGCGACCGTGTTGGCCAAGCGGACGCCGTTCTCGACGCAAGAGGCGCGGCGGATCATCGAGGCGGCCGATCACCTGGGCTTCGAGGTCCTCTACCTGCCCGGCCAGCAGGACGATCGCGACGCCGACTTCGCCGCCGCCTTGACCGCCACGCCCCTGGAAAGCTACACCGACGCCTCCTTCTTCGATCTCAGCCCGGCCACCGATGACCGGCCGTTCTTCTTCCAGATGGTACCCTTCTCGAAGGCGTTTCGGGCCTTCTTCGGCGAGAAGCTCGTGGGCCAATGGTTCAACTACTACGCCCCGGGCGTGCTGCTGGCACTGGCCGCCATCTCGGCCGTGCTGATCGGGCTGTTCTACATCGTGCCGCTGGCCGTCTCCCGCAAGGTCGAGGGCCTGCCGAAGCCGTGGGGGCTTTACTTCATCCTGCTGGGGCGCGGCTTCATGTTCGTCGAAATCCCGCTGCTGCAAAAGGGCTCCCTCTACCTGGGCCATCCCACGTACAGCCTCTCGATCGTGCTCTTCTCGATGCTCGTCTTCACCGGCATCGGCAGCTATCTCAGCAGCCGCATCGCCGAGGCCAATCTGGGACGCACGCTCGCCCGGTGCCTGCTGCTCTCCGGCCTGTTGGTGGTCTTGATCACCTTTTGCCTGGAATGGGTCGTGCCGGCCACGATCGGCCTGCCGCTGGCCGTGAAGATCGCGATCATGGTCTTCTTCACCGGCTCGGTAGCGTTGCTGATGGGCACCGCCTTTCCCTCCGGCATTCGCCTATTAGGGCGAAAACACGAAAACGCCATCCCCTGGGTCTGGGCCCTCAACGGCGGCGCCTCGGTATTCGGCTCGATCGTCTCCATGGCCATCGCCATGAGCACCGGCTACCGCATCACGCTCTTGGCCGGCGCGGGCATCTATCTCTTGGCAGCGGTGGTCGTTTGGCAGTTGATCCGCTCGTACGGTGCGGCCGACGCGCAGCCGATCAAGTCGGTCGTCCCACGTCCCAAGGGCTTGTTAAGACCTCGGCGTCAGCAGCAGGCGACGAGAAACTGACGCACGGGGCGCCACTGGCCTCGCGCGAGGGCTCGTGGAGAGCGTGCGCTTCCGTCGGTAGTGCTGCATTTCTTAGGTGACAGGGACGGTCACCTGTTAACCTCCTTGAAGGCGGTCTCGATTTCTTTGCCTACCTGTTTGGCGATCCCCTCGGCATCGCCATCCGCCACGTCGACACCAGCCGGCAGCTTCTTCCTGATGGCCTTACGGAGGTTCTTCGCCACGTCTCGTTCAAGTTGACGAAGCCCTGCTCGATTGACAGTGAACTTCACGTTCATACTACAGCTCCCGTCGAACTTCTCGCTCGCCCAAAATAATTGCCATTTGACCGTTGGTCGCGCTCGCATCGCAACTCGGTCCCGCGCCCCTGACTCCGGGTTCCCGAAGTCCTCGTATCGATACCCTATCGTACGATTCGAACGCTAGCTCGAATCGTTCCTGAATTGCCGCCTAAGTCAATCACGACGTTCCAGTGTCCTTGATGCGGTGGAACCAAGCGTACCGGCGATCTTGCCATCCATCCGCCGTAGTAAGTGAACGACCGCCCGTGCCGGTAAGCTGAGAAACTGTCGTCATCAAGCACCATCACGTTTGCCTGGCTATCAAGGCTCACGAGCACTACGCAGTCTTTGCCGCCGTAGAATTCGCTGTGCAGGAAGTCCATTGTCATGTTCTCCTCGGCGCCTTACGGATTCTGCCGTTCCCCGACAACAGGAGATTCCTGGAGGTCACCGCCGAACGGCGTACGAAGAGTGTTTGAAGGTAGTACCTGTTGAAGAACGACTCGGCTTGGAATTCGTGGAGTGTGCCGTTGTCGTCCGTCAAGCCGAGCGCGAAGTCCGCCACGATCCCACCCGGTCTTCTTCTTGCGTTAGCATCCAACTGCCCTCGCAGCGATTCCGGCCTTATTCTGGAGAATGCCCCGGCAAAGGAAGGTGACACGACGAAGTGCCTGCAGCGAGTCTCCTGGTCGTCGGGCTGTTCTTTCCAAGAGGGCGTGCTAGCGAGCATCGCCATCGGGACTTCAGGGCCAAACTGAACGTACCTTCGTAATGTGGTGGAATACGAGTTGTTGTATCGCTTCTTCAAGCCTTCGAGCTCCCTTTCCGCACAACCGGCACTCGATTTCCTGGAATTGCCGGCACGCGAGT
>CAYYNP010000019.1:0-59235 GCA_964472545.1 uncultured Planctomycetaceae bacterium
TGCGCCATGCGCGTACCTTCCGGCCTGTATCTTCGTGCTTGGCTCTTGTCGCAAGCCGACTCTTGCCCCGTGACTCTTGCCCCGTGCCGAGGTTCTGCTATCTTGCATCGTGTGGTGATTCTGTTATGGTGTATAGTAGCTCAATTCGGGTGAGTTGGCCGCCCGGCGAGGCTCTCCTCACACATCTTCGGCGGGGTCGCCCGATCCGCGGTCTTCGATAGGGAGGACGTCCTTCAGATGTCAGCAACCCGGCAGGACGAACCGTCTCCTCGGCCGCCGTCCGACGGCCCCTTCGATCACCCGATGCGCGTTCGCCGCTCGGGCGGCCGGCGGCGGTGGTTGGTCGCACTCATCGGCGTGCTTGGGGCGGGGATCAGCGTGACGACGTGGCGGGTACTCGTCGTCCACGAAAACGACTTGGTCAAGACGCAGTTCGAGGCCGATGCCGATGCTCGAATCCGCGCCGTAGGCCGGAGGCTGGACAAAGCCGTCGAAGTGATCCACTTCCTTTCGGCCTTCTACAACAGTTCGCGCGACGTCGAACGCGGTGAATTCCACGAGTATACCGAGCGGATTTTGATCCGCCACCGGGGCGAGATCTGTGCACTGGAGTGGCTTCAACGGGTGGCGGCGACCGACCAGTCGACGGCCGCCCAGCAATGGGCTGTACTTCAGGAAACGAAACTCAAGGACGACGGCTTCGGCGACCTCGAAATCCGCGACCTGTCGGCCAACGGCACCTTGGTTACCGCCGCCGATCGCACCGAGTACTTCCCCGTCTTTTACTCCGAGCCGCAGGAGAAGAACCTCGAGGTGATGGGGCTCGACGTGACTTCGGAGCCCGTGCGAGCGGCGGCAGTTCAGAAGGCCCGCGATTCCGGCGAGGTGGCTCTCAGTGGTCCAATCACCCCGTTGCAGGGCGACGGCGGGCAGCCGGGCTTGTTGATCGTCGCCCCGGTCTATCGACACGATCCGCCGCCGGAACCTGCCGAGGATTCGGGGCCGATGCCCCTGCGCGGCTTCGTGGCAGCCGTTGTCCGCATCGACGGACTGATGCAGCAGGCACTGAAGGACTTCAGCACCAACGGCATCGACGTCGAACTCCTGGCAACGCCTCCTGAAGGCTCTTCGTCACGCATGCACAGCCACAGCAAGGCACCGGTGCTTGCCGTGGGCCACGAATGGTCGATCCACTGCCATGCCTCCGACGCTTACGTGGCCGCCCGACACACCCGCGTGCCCATCGCCACGCTCCTGGTGGGGCTGTTGATTACCGGCCTGGTGACGATGTACGTCGACGTACTCGGCGGACGCACCGCCAGAGTCGAGGAGATGGTCGTCCGCCGGGCCGCCGAAATCCGCCGCGCCAACGAGTCTTTGGAGCAAGAGATCGCCGAGCGAAAACGGGCCGAAGACGTGCTGCGGCATTCCGAGGCGCTCTATTCCTCGCTGGTCGAGAATCTCCCCGTGCAAATGCTCCGCAAGGACCTCGGCGGGCGTTTCACGTTTGCCAACGAGGCGTTCTGCCAACTCCTCGGCCGTCCGTTGGGCGAGATCATCGGCAAGACCGATTTCGACTTCTACCCCCGCGAATTCGCCCAAAAGTACCGCCACGACGACCAAAAGGTGATCGAGGCGGGCGAGGTGTTCGAGGACGTCGAACGCAACGAGAAGGACGGCGAAATCAGCTTCGTCCAGGTGATGAAGTCGCCGGTGCGCGACGCGGAAGGAAAGATCATCGGCACCCAGGCGATCTTCTGGGACGTGACCAAGCGCAAGGAGGCCGAATTGGCGCTGGAGCAGGAACGCTACCTGTTGCACGCCCTGATGGACAACCTCCCACACAACATCTACTTCAAAGACACGGCCAGCCGCTTCACGCGAATCAACCGCTCGCTGGCCGAGTGGTTCGGGCTGCACGATGCGGCCGAAGCGTTGGGAAAGACCGATTTCGACTTCTTCACCGACGAGCACGCCCAACAGGCCAGGGCCGACGAACTCGAGGTGATGAGCACCGGCAGGCCGCTCTTGGACCGCGAGGAGAAGGAAACCTGGCAGGGCGGCAAAGTCACCTGGGCCACGACCGCCAAGCTGCCGCTGTACGACGAAGAAGGCCGGGTCGTGGGCACCTTCGGCATCTCCCGCGACATCACCGACAAGAAGCAGGCCGCCGAAGCGCTAAAGGCCGCTAAAGAGGCCGCCGAGACCGCCAACCGCGCCAAGAGCGATTTCCTGGCCCACATGAGCCACGAGATCCGCACCCCGCTGAACGCGATCATCGGCATGACCGAATTGGTGCTCGATTCCGAGTTGACCGCTTCGCAGCAGGAATACCTGCGGATGGTGCGGGAATCGGGCGAGTCGCTGCTGTCGGTGATCAACGATATCCTCGACTTCTCCAAGATCGAGGCCGGCAAGCTGGAACTCGAGAGCGTGGCCTTCGACCTGCACGACATGCTCGGCGACACGATGAAGTCGCTGGCCCTGCGGGCACACGGCAAAGGCCTCGAGTTGGCCTGCCAGTTGCACCCGGACGTGCCCGAGGGACTCGTCGGCGACAGCGGCCGCCTGCGGCAAATCGTGGTGAACCTGGTGGGCAACGCCATCAAGTTTACCGAACGCGGCGAGGTCGTGCTCGATGTGCAGCGCGAATCGGCCGAGGGCGACGCCGTGGCGTTGCACTTCGCCGTCAGCGATACGGGAATCGGTATTCCCGAGGCGAAGCGGGAACAGATCTTCGACGTCTTTGAACAGGCCGACACCTCGACCACGCGGCGTTACGGCGGCACCGGACTGGGGCTGGCGATCGCTTGCCGGTTGGTCGATTGCATGGGTGGCCGGCTGTGTGTGGATAGCGAGGTCGGCCGCGGCAGCACGTTCCACTTCTCGGCTCAGTTCGCTCTGGCCACGGAGGAGATCGGTGCGGAGCGTCCCATCTCGACCGACTGCCTGCAAGGCCTGCCTGCGATGGTCGTCGACGACAACGCGACCAACCGCCGGATCCTCGACGAGATGCTCCGCAACTGGGGCATGTCGCCGGTGACCGTCTCCGGTGCGGACGAAGCGCTTCAGCAACTGCACGAGGCCCAAGACCAAGGCCGGCCGTTTCGCCTGGTGCTGACCGACGCCAACATGCCGGACGTCGACGGCTTCACGCTGGCCGAGCGGATCAAGCGCGACGACGGCATCGGTAGCACGGTGATCATGATGCTCACTTCCGGCGACCGTCCCGGCGACGTGGCCCGATGTGAGCAACTCGGCGTGGCGGCCTATCTATTGAAACCGATCAAGCAATCGGAACTCTTCGACGCGATTGCCATGGCCCTGGGATTGACCGTCGCCGAAGACGCCGACGCCGACGCGGCAGCCGGGATGTTGCAGGAACTACCCCCGTTGCGGGTGCTCTTGGCCGAGGATAGCCTGGTCAATCAGAAGTTGGCCGTCGGGCTGCTCGAGTCGCGGGGCCATTCGATCGTGGTAGCCAACAACGGGGCGGAAGCCATCACGGCACTACAGTCGCAACGGTTCGACCTGGTCTTGATGGACGTGCAGATGCCCGAGATGGACGGCCTGGAGGCCACCGCCGCGATCCGCTCGAAGGAACGCCAAACCGGCGCCCATGTGCCCATCATCGCCATGACGGCCCACGCCATGAAGGGCGATCGGGAACGATGCCTCGAAGCGGGAATGGACGAGTACGTGTCGAAGCCGATCCGGGCCAGGCGGCTGTTCGATACCATCGCCGCGTTGTTGGGCACGGCCATCGAACCCGAGTCGGAGGGGCCCTCCCTCGCCCATGCCCCGCTGCCGGAGTCCGACGCACTCGATTGGACCGAGGCGCTGCGTACGGTGCGCGGCGATCACGAATTGCTCCGGGCCGTCATCGAGGCCTTCCTCGAAGAGTCGCCAACGCTCTTGGCCGCAATCCACCAAGCCGTTGCCGAGAACGACGCCTCCGCGCTGCGGGTGGCGTCGCATTCGCTGAAAGGGGCAGTGAGTCACTTGGGCGCGGCGCGAATCGTCGGGCTTGCCTACGAACTAGAGAAGCTGGGGCAGCAAGGAAGCCTAGGGGACGTCCAGCCCACCACCGAAGCCCTGGAGGAGGCCATGGCCGAACTGACGCCCGTTCTGCTAAACTATGTGCGCAGCGGGGCATGACGATCTGCGGGAACATCGATCGCGGCTCGGAGTCCGGCCGGACAATGGGGCCGATTAGCACTGGCTTGGGAGATGACGCAAATGCCGACCATTCTTGTCGTTGACGACTCGGCGGTAGACCGCCGCTTGATTGGCGGGTTTCTCGAGAAAAAAAGCGTCTGCACGGTCGAGTACGCCGCCAACGGCGTCGAGGCGATGGCGCGAATGAAGGACACGCTGCCCGATCTGGTGGTGACCGACCTGACGATGCCGATGATGGACGGGCTCGAGTTGGTAAAGTCGCTCCACTCGCGCTACCCGGAAGTACCGGTTATCCTGATGACGGCCCACGGCAGCGAGACGCTGGCGATCGAGGCGCTCGAATTGGGGGCGGCCAGCTACGTGCCGAAATCGCGGATTGCCGACAAGCTGGCCGACACCATGGAGGAGGTCCTCTCGCTGGCCACCGCCGCCCGCAGCAGCGAGAAACTGCTCGGATGTCTCGAGCGGACCGAATTCGCCTTTTGCCTGGACAACGACCCGGCGCTGGTCGACCCGCTGATCGATTTGGTGCAGCGGATGGTGGTCGGTATGGGGCTTTGCGATTTCACCGGGCGCTTGCAGATCGGCGTGGCCCTGCGCGAGGCGCTCCTAAACGCCATCTTCCACGGCAACCTCGAAATCGGCATGGCCGAGACCGAAGACGGCAACGATTCGCTGATCCAGGAGTCGGACGAAAGCCTGGTCGATCGCCACCGCAAGGAGCCCCCGTATCGCGATCGCCGGGTCCACGTCGACGTGAGGATCTCCACCGATCAGGCCCGCTTCGTGATCCGCGACGAAGGCCCCGGGTTCGACCTTTCGGCGGTGCCCAAGCCGAGCGACTCGAAGGCCTTGCAGTCCGAATCCGGCCGGGGGCTTTCGTTGATGCGAACTTTCATGGACGAACTCTCTTTCAACGAAAAGGGCAACGAAGTCACTATGGTCCGATTACCCGGCGGCGGTTCGGTCTAGGAAGCCGTTCGGCGTACCACCGCCGTCGCGTAGGAATAGCACCGATGACGACGATCCTTGTCGTAGACGATTCCGCAGTCGATCGCCGGCTGGCCGGCGGCCTGCTGCAAGCAGACGACGATTTACAGGTGGAGTTTGCCGCCCACGGCGCCGAGGCGGTCGAGCACGTCCGCCGCGCCGCGCCCGATCTGGTGGTCACCGACCTGATGATGCCTGAGATGGACGGCCTGGAATTGGTGGCCGCCCTGCGCGACGGGTATCCGCTGGTGCCGGTGATCCTGATGACCTCGCGCGGCAGCGAGGAGATCGCCGTCCGCGCGCTGCAGGCCGGCGCTGCCAGCTACGTCCCCAAACGCATGCTCGGCCGCAAATTGCTGGCAACGGTCCAGGGCGTGTTGGCCGTGGCCACCCGCGAACGCTGCCACTCGCGGCTGATGGGCTGCATGACCCGCAGCGACTGCTCTTTCGATCTGGAAAACGACGGCGCGTTGTTCGGGCCCCTGGTCAGCTACCTGCAACAGGAAGTCACGCGGCTGGGCCTCTGCGATGAAACCGAACGCATGCGGTTTGGCGTGGCGTTGGAGGAGGCGCTGGCCAACGCCTTGTATCACGGCAACCTGGAAGTGGGCTCGGAGTTGCGCGGCGAGAACGACAAGGCCTACTACGCGCTGATCGAGCAGCGCCGCCGCGAGTCGCCCTATTGCCGGCGGCAGATCCACGTCGAGGCCACCCTCTCGCGCGACGCGGCCCAACTGGTCGTGCAGGACGAAGGCGCCGGCTTCGACCCGGCGGCCATCCCCGATCCGACCGACCCGTCGAACCTGGAGAAGTCGAGCGGCCGCGGCGTGTTGTTGATGCGGACGTTCATGGACGACGTGGTCTACAACGACCCCGGCAACGCCGTAACGCTCACCAAGCGTCGCAAAGCCGACCGCCCGGCAACCCCCAGCGAGGCTCCCTGATGTCGATTCCCAAGGCCTTCGATACCGACCGTGCCGGGCAGACGCTGGTGCTGATGCCGCAGGGCACGGTCAGCAGCCTGGCGGGCGAAGACGTCGGCAGCGAGTTGGACCAACTCCTCGAAGAACTCAACTCGCCCGAAGTGACCAACGTGGTGATCGACTTCGACCGGGCCGCCTATTTCGGCACGGTGATGCTCGGCGCCATGCACGTGATCTGGAAGCGCGTGCGCGACGAACAGGGCAAGATGGCGTTGTGCAACCTCTCGGAAATGGGGCGCGAGATCCTCCGCGTCTCCGGGGTCGACGCGCTCTGGCCGATTTGCCCGTCGCGAGATGAGGCGCTGGAGGAAATCGCCAGGCCCGACGAGTAGCCGGGCCATTGCACAAAGCCGCGACCGGTGGTCGCGCCGATGCGGCAGGGGATCATCGCGAGTCGGTCGTCCAACGGAGCGGCATGTCGCAAGAACGCGGGACGCGATCACCGGTCGCGGCTTTGTGGCACGGTCGCCATCCCCGTTTAGCCGTCGCCGGTACGGCGACGTTGTCCGTGTATCGCGCTGGCGCAATTCGTCGCCGTACCGGCGACGGCTAAACGGAACACACGCGGCAGGACGTGATTCACGGCGAGTAGTAATTGTGGCACTGCTTCAACCGCCGGTAGTTGCGATCGCCCCACAGCCGCTTCTCGTTCGGCCGGGGGTTGGGCGAGCCGTTCTGATAAACCGAGAGCCGGTTGCCGGCCAGCACGATGATCTCTTCGCGCCAGTCGCCGAAAACGTCGGCCACGTAGAGGCGGTCGGCCTTCTGGGTGAAACGCTCGACGAAGCGGCCGGTAAGCGGCTCGAAGACGCAAACGTCGCCCTCGGTGTGTCGTTCCTTGGCACAGGCAAGCTGCTCGCGGCGGCCGGTCCAGTCGACGGTGTGGATCACCTCGACGCCCGAGGCGGTCCAGCTAGCCGGGGCCACATCGTCCATGGCGTAGTCGAAGACCTTGCGGCCGGCGGCGTCGAAAACGAACGGCTTCTGATGTTCGTTGTATCGCGAACGGCACCAGACGAACATCGCCTCGCTGCCGGCCCGGAAGCGTCCGATGGCGGCGTTTTGCGGCTCCTGGCGGCGGAAGTCGCTCCGCCAGATGGGGCCTTTCGTGCCGACGAGTTGCACGTAGTTGGAGCCTTCTTCCAGCAGCACGACCTCCAGCCCGGGCAAGTCGGGGCGGACATCGGCCGCGAAGACGCTGTCCATATGGCCACGGAACTCGGCGGCCCGGGTAAGTAGCTTGCCGTCGGGCGAGAGGATCGTGGCGCCGAGCACTTCGTCGCGTCCGTCGCCGTCGAGGTCGGCCAGCCGGGCGGCGTTGTGGGCACACGAGACGAAACTGTCGCTCGTCCACAGCGGCGGCAAACCGGCCAGCAGGTCCTTGATCGCATAGGCCGCCAGGAACCGCCCGGTCCGATAGCCGCGGTTGTTGGTAGCCTGCAAGAGCACGTCGGCGTTTCCTCCGTCGTCGCCGTCGCCGCGGAAATCGGCGATCATGGCGACCTCCCAGCGGTCGGCCCCCCCGGGAACGGGCGGTTTGGCCGCGGCCTTCTGCTTGCCGCTTCGGCCGTCGAGAATGCGAAACATGCCGTCTTTGGTCAGTATCAGCACCTCGCAACGCCCGTCGCCGTCGACGTCGCCGGCCGCCACGCCGGGCCCGTGGTGGCCCGGCAGCCCTTGGCTCTCGCTCTGCCCGCCCACGCCCAGGTCGATCTTCTTCACCCAGAGCCTTTGCCCGGCGTTGTCGTAGACGGCCAGATGGCCGGGCACGGTGACCAGGAAGTCCATCCGGCGGTCGCCGTCGACGTCGGCCACAATCATGCCGCCGCCGGAGTCTTGTGGGGGAGGGATTTCAAGCGATACGGTCAGCACCGCGCGATCGTCCGCACCGGCCGTTGCGGCGAGCCCGCCGGCAGTACAGATCCCCAGTATCCCCCAAAGCAACATCGATCGGCGGCACATGCTGATTCTCCTTGTTTAGCCGCCGGCACGGCGGTGTTGTTCACACAGCGCCACGTCACACCGCCGTGCCGGCGGCGGCTAAACGGGGAAAACGAAACACCCATGCGGATGATAGACCAGCCGATCCCAACAGTCAAAACCGACGTCGCTCACTCTCTGTGGTTCTCTCGCCGAAAGCCGCAAAATCGTTGACGCCCCCCCCGCCATTGCCCGATAATGACGGGCTGTAGCAGGGTCCCGTCCGGCACTCTTTTCGGGAGAACGGTCCCATGCAACGAGCCGAATTGCCGTCTGTTTCCGGGCGAAATGGGCGATCTGGCCGTGGCCGACGCAGCCGTCCGGGAAGACCTCGGACGAAGCCCCCGGCAAGGCGACTGGCCGGCGGATTCGAGCGGCTCGAGCCGCGGCTGGTGCTCAGCCGGGCGATGATCGATGCGGTGCTGGTGCTCGATCCCACGCCGCCGGTGGAGGAGCCGTTTGGCGAGGTGGAATTCCTGCCGCCAAGCGAGCCGTTCGTACACGATTGGCACGACTTCTACGTCGAACTGTACCTCAGCACGCCCGACGGCCCGGAGCAGGGCGTGATGTGGGCCACCACGGAACTGGCCTATCGCGAGGACCTGATCACGGCCACCTCGATCGAATTTGGGCCCGGATTCGATGGCCCCACGTCCGGCGAGTTGCAGCACGGGCTGGTGGCGGGCCTGCGCGTCGAGACCGGTATGCCGGAGATCGGCGACGACCGCTACGCCCTGATGGCCCGGATCGGATTCAGTTCGACCGACGCGGATCACCTGCCCATCGACATCGAGCAACGCTTCATCGGCCCGTTCGACATGGGTTTCGAGTTCCGCGGCGGCGAGGCCGAGTTGTTCGGTTCGCCGCCGGAACCGGTCGAGCCGGGCACGGTCCCACAGACGGGTCTCTGGTCGGTGCCTTACGACATGGACGGCAACCACCGGCTCGATTTCGGCGACATGGCGATGTTCGCTCCGGTGCTGGGGTTCGGCGTCGACGAGTTCGGACCGCCGACCGCCTGGCTGGCCGATTTCGACGGCTCCGGCGTGGTCGACGTGGGCGACTTCGATTTCTTCGGCGAGAACTTCGGCAGTGCCCGAGAGGGGGACGACGGTGGCGGCGGAGGCGACGGCCGCGACCTATTGCTCCCGGCGGGATATCCCGGCTCATACCAGCCGACGCTTCAGGCCGCCTTGAAGCGCGACACGGCCCCGGGCAACACCACCAACGGCGACGGCGTCACGTCCGACCCGACGATCGCCGGCACGGTTGACACAAGCGGCGGGGCGACGGTGACGTCGCTTGCGGCCCAGGTCGATTCCGGCACGTCGATCGCCGTCTCATTCGATGCCCAGGGCAAGTTCACCTTCAACCCGGGGCTGGCGCTGAACGGCACAAACGACGGCGTCCACTCGGTGCTGTTTACGGCTACCGACTCCAACCAGAAGACGGCCACGGCGAACGTCGCCTTCACGCTGGACACGGTCGTGCCGGCCGTGCCCACGTTCGATCTGAGTCCCGAGTCCGACACGGCCCCACTGGGCGACAAGACGACCGAAGAGTCGCGAGTCAACCTGACCGGGCAAACGACGGCGAGCACGCAGGTGACGCTGGTCGAGACCGGGCACAAAACGACCTCCGACGGCACCGGCAAGTTCGCGTTCGCCAGCGTGAGCCTGGTCGTCGGCAGCAATCCGTTGACCGCCCGGGCGTTCGACGCGGCCGGCAACCAATCCGTCTCGGCGATCACCGTAACACGTCAGGCGGCCGCACCGCCGACGGCCGACACGGGCGGGTTCTTTCTGAAGATCGACGGCATCGACGGCGAGTCGGGTGACTCGAACCACAAGGATTGGATAGACGTCCTGGCCTTCAGCCACGGCGTTTCACAGGCGGCAGCGATCCACTCCGGCGGCGCCCGCAGCGCGGCCCGATCGGAGCACGACGATTTCCGCGTGATCGCCAGCCTGAGCAAGGCTTCGCCCAAACTGGCATTGGCCGTCAACAACGGGCAGCGGATCAGCGAGGTGACGCTGGAAGCCTATCGAGCCGGCGGAAGCCACGAGCGCTACATGGAGTACGTGCTTTCGGACGTGGTCGTGACGTCGTATGCGGTTGAGGGCAACACGGCCGACGGGCGTCCGACCGAGGAAGTCGCCCTCAACTACGGCAAGATCGAGTGGACCTACACCGAGATCGATACGGGCACCGGCCTGTCGCAAGGAGAGATCCAAACGCATTGGGATGTGTTCCAAGACCAAGGAGGATTGCAGGCCGAGCCCGGCGCTGCGGAATCCGGCGACTCGGTGCCCGCCGACGCGTCGGCCGGCACCGAGATGTTCATGAAGATCGACGGGCTGGACGGCGAGTCGGCCGACGCGAAGCACAAGGACTGGATCGAGATCGAGGCCTTCAGCCACGGCATCACGCACCCGGCCGGTTCGGCCGGCACGACGAGCCGCTTCAGCGGGCCGTCGGTCCACGACGACTTCCACGTGGTGAGCGAGCTGGACAAGGCGTCGCCCCAACTGGCCCTCTATGCCTGCCAAGGCACGCGTATTACCGAGATCAAGGTCGAATTGGTCACCGCGGGCAGCACGCCGCAGAAGTACATGGAGTACGTGCTGAAGGACGTGTTGGTGACTTCCATCGACGTGGCGGGCACGGTCGACGACGCCCGGCCGACGGAAGCCTATACGTTCAGTTACGGCAAGATCGAGTGGACCTATACCGAGTACGACCAGACCGGTTCGTCTCGAGGCGACGTCTCGGCATATTGGAACGTCGCGGAAAACATGGGCGGCCTGACGGCGTCCGACCTGGCGGCGCTGACCGAAATCCACTACGCCCGGGCGGGGCTTGCGGCGGAGGAGGAATCGACCGGCAGCACCGCGATGTTCTTGAAGATCGAAGGCCTCGACGGCGAGTCGGCCGACGACAAGCACGAGCAGTGGATCGAAGTCCTTTCTTTCAGCCACGGCCTCTCGCAGCCGGCCGCGACGAGTTCCGCCGGCGGCAGCCGCAGTTCGGCACGGTGCGAGCACGACGACTTCCGGATCGTCAAATTGTTGGACAAGACGTCGCCCAAGCTGGCCCTGTACGCCAGCAACAGCCTGCATCTGACCACGGTCACTCTCGAGTTGGTCAGCCCCGGCACGAGCCCGATGCGATACATGCAGTACGTGCTCAAGGACGTGATCGTCACGTCGTTCGACGTGAGCGGCACGGAGGGTGAAGCCCGGCCGACCGAAGAGATCTCGCTGAACTACGGCAAGATCGAATGGACGTATACCGAGTACGACGGCAGCGGGACTTCGCAGGGCAACGTGTCGGCCAACTGGAACGTGGAGACGAACACGGGCGGCCTGACGGCTGCGGCCGCGATCGAACCGTCGCCGGCATCTGTCGCCACAATTGCCGCCGCGCCGCAACCGGCGGCCGTCACTTCGACCGACTACTTCTTGAAGATCGACGGCATTGACGGCGAATCGACCGACGCGAAGCACAAAGACTGGATCGACGTGCTGGCCTTCAGCCACGAAATCTCGAATCCGGCCTCATCGGGCAGCGGCGGAGGCCGGGTCACCGGGCGCTCCCAACACGGCGACTTTCGCGTAGTGACCGAACTCGACAAGGCTTCGCCCAAGCTGGCCTTGTACGCCAGCCGAGGCGACCACATCACGGAGGTCAAGCTGCAGTTGGTTACCCCCGGCGGCACGCCGCAGCAATACATGGAGTACGTGCTCAGCGACGTGATTGTCAGTTCGTTCACGGTGGAAGGCGCTGCCAGCAGTGGCCTGCCGGTTGAAGTCTACTCGTTGAACTACGGTAAGATCGAGTGGACGTATACCGAATTCGATTCGACCGGCTCCTCGCAAGGCGACGTCGAGGCCCACTGGAACGTCGCCACGAACGCCGGCGCCTTGCTGGCCGATCCGGACATCGGAGTCGTGATGGCCGGCAGCGACGTGCTGCCGGCTTCCGTGCCACGCCCGCTACCGGCCGCCGTTTCCACCAGCGACTACTTCCTGAAGATCGAAGGCGTCCCGGGCGAGTCGACAGATAGCAAGCACCAGCAGTGGATCGAGATCCTCTCCTACAGCCACTCGATCACGCAACCCACGTCTTCCAGTTCCGGCGGCAGCAGCCGCACTACCGGACGAAGCCAGCACGCCGACTTCCAGATCGTCAAGTCGCTGGACAAGGCCTCGCCCAAACTGCCC
Source organism: uncultured Planctomycetaceae bacterium (assembly GCA_964472545.1). GTDB lineage: Bacteria > Planctomycetota > Planctomycetia > Pirellulales > Thermoguttaceae > CAYYNP01. The sequence continues at coordinate 12,356 of CAYYNP010000019.1, forward strand.
CTGCTCGTATGCAACGGCAACCTCATCTCGCAGGTCAAGCTCGAACTGCATACGGTCGGCAGCAGCCCGGTGAAGTACATGGAGTACGTGCTTCACGACGTGATCGTCAGTTCGGTCGCCGTCGACGGCATTCCCGAAGAGGGCCGCCCGATCGAAGCGGTGTCGTTGAACTACGGCAAGATCGAATGGACGTATACCGAATTCGATTCGACCGGCTCTTCGCAGGGTAACGTCACCACGCACTGGGACCTCGAAGAGAACGCCGGCGGACTCGTGGCCGACGCGACGCCGCTCGTCGCGTCTGTCGACGGAAACATCGCCCCAGCCGTGCCCGCAGCCGACACCTTCGGCGACTACTTCCTAAAGATCGACGGTGTCTCCGGCGAGTCGACCGACAGCAAGCACAAAGACTGGATCGACGCGCTGGCGTTCAGCCATGGCATCTCCCGGCCGGTCACGTCTCCGTCCGGCGGAGGTCGCTCCTCGGGCCCGAGCGTACACGAGGACTTCCGCATCGTAACGCCGTTGAGCAAGGCGTCGCCCACGCTGGCCCTCTACGTCTGCCAGGGTACGTACATTCCGGAGGTCAAGCTGCAGTTGGTCGACGTCGTCGGCACGCGACCGCAGTACATGGAATACGTGCTCTCGGGCGTGTACGTGACCTCCCTCAGCGTGGGCCCCGATTTGACCGGCGACGGGCGGCCGATCGAGACCTATTCGTTTAACTACGAGCGGATCAAGTGGACGTACACGCAATACGATCCGGTAACCGGCTCCTCGATGGGGAACGTCGAGGCGGAGTGGAATCGGGAGACCGACTTCGGCGTTCTGGGCAGCGATGAAGCGAACGCCGGCGAGAAGCCCGTGGCACGCGTCGCGGGAGAGCCGTCGCCGATGGTGTGGTCCGCCGCAGCGGACGCCCCGACCACGGCGACCGTCTATACGTTGACCGACGAGACCCTGGCACCGTTGGCCCATGAGGCGATCGCCCGATGGGTCGAAGCCGGGGCGGACGCCGACGTGCTCGATCGGGTGCGATTCGAGGTCGCACCGCTATGGCCGGGCTACCTCGGATACACGGCCGACAATCTCGTTCAAATCGACGACGACGCGGCCGGCTACGGGTGGTTCGTCGACGATACGCCGAACGACAACGCCGACTTCCCGCTTCAGAGCGTCTATCCGGGCGGCATCACGGAGTATCGCGCCGAACCGGGCACGCCGGCCGCCGAGGGCATGGACTTGCTGACGACCTTGGTTCACGAACTGGGCCACACGCTCGCCCTGGCACACGCCGACGCGGCCCTGTTGCCCGGCAGCGTGATGCTCGGCTCGCTGGGGCGCGGCGTCCGCCGGTTGCCCGCCGCGGAGGATTTCGACTTGCCACGGGCTGAAGACACGGCGCCCGGCGATGTGGCCAACTCGGGCGGCCCAGCAATCGGCACGTCCGAGACGCCGCAACTTGTGATCATGCCGGTGATCGTTTCCGCGGCCAGCGGCGGCGATGTGGCGGCCGCACCGCCGGTCTCGTTGGCGAGCGTGGCCCCAGGCGAGACGTTTGTCTTGGAGATCTGGGTGCAGGACGTCTCCGCGGCGGCGACCGGCGTGACCGGCGGCTACCTCGACCTGAGCTACACCACCGCCACGCTCGACCCGGTAGGCAACCCGCAGCACGGCGGCGAGTTCGTCCACTTCACCAGTGGGACGGTCGACGACGAGACCGGCCTGGTGGACGATTTCGGCGGCGGCACGCTGGGCGCCGGCGTCGGTGCACAACCGCAATGGGCCCGGCTGGGATACCTCGAATTCCTCGTCACCGACACCGGCCCGATCGGCTTCGAGGTGCACCCCGGGGGAATGAACTTCAGCCGGTTTTCCGACGGCAGCGCGCCTTGGGAAGACGTGCAGGGGATCACTCCGCAGATCGAATCCGCGGCGACGGCCGTCGTCGATCATCACCTGTTCTACAACAACTCGGCCTTCGACGGCTTCGACGCAGTGGCCGGCCCGGAAGACGACGCAGCGATCGCTCCGGACAAGGCGGCCCTGTTGCCGGGGCAGACGGCCACGCTGGCCAACTACTCCAGCTACAAGCAGGGCGTCAACGGCATTATGATCGACGTCGACGACCTGCCCGACGGCGTGGTGCTCAATGCGGGCGACTTCCGCTTGGCGGCCGGCAACGACAACGATCCGAGCGGTTGGCAACAAGCACCTCCACCCAGCGCCGTTACCGTCCGCGAAGACGCCGGCACGGGTGGTTCCGACCGCGTGACGTTGACCTTCCCCGACCGGGCAATCATCGGCCGTTGGCTCGAAGTCACCATGCTGGCCAACGCGAAGACCGGCCTGGCCACGGATCACGTCTTCTACTTCGGCAGCGCCGTCGGCGAGGCGGGCAACTCGGACGACGACGCAATGGTCACAGTCACCGATCTGCTGTTGGCGAGGAACAACCCTCGCACGCTCGTGTTCGATCCGGCGGAGATCGACTACCGCTACGACTACAACCGCGACCGGAAGGTCGACGCCACCGATTTGCTGCTGGCCCGGAACAACCAAACCGACGTGTTCTCGGCGCTTCAACTGATCGTGCCGGCAGATCGCGGGATGGGTGGGCTCTCCACGCAGCCCGACGAGCCGACGGAAGAAGCGGTCGACTTGCTGCTGACGCTATAGTAGGCGTCTCGCTCCGCGAGACGGCCACATTTTGCCACAGCAAGATGGCTACTGTGCGATCCTCCCGCGCTCCCGCTTGGGTATCACGATGAGTGGCAGGGAGATGGGTTCGTCTTGCGGAGCAAGACGACTACTATCAGCGTATCTGCACCAACGCCATGTCTCGAGCCGCCGCCAGGACCTCGTCGAGCTGCTGCAGGATCAACGCCACGTGCTCTTTGCGAAGGCCAATCTGGCTGAACAATCGCGTAGGCGGCGTCTGCACGTATTGCACGCCCAGCGACGTGAGGTCCTTCAGGTGGCAGAAGAAATTGGCCAACGCCACGATGATCACCATCTCGGGATAGTCCCCGCAATACTGCTCGGGAACGTGGTGGGCGCCGATAGCCGCGGTGACGCGGTCCGGGAGGTTCCAGCGAGTTGCCACGTATTGGCCCAACTCCGCGTGGTCGAAGCCCAGCGTTTGCATCTCGATCGCGCAGACCGGCACGTCTTCACACGCCGCGTCGACCACCCGGCAGAACGACTTGTGAAAGTACTGATCGATCAGGATGAACCCGAAGTCGTGCAACAGGCCGGCCAGATAGGCGTCTTGCGGCGAGGCGGCACCGCACGCCCGGGCCATCATCCGCGCGACCATGGCGGTCCCGACCATGTGGTTCCACAACCCCAGCCGGACGTAGCGGCCGTGGCCCTCGCCGTCGCGGAATTCCCGGGCGACGTAAGCGGTCAGTGCCAGGTTGCGGACTTCGTTGAACCCCAATAGCGTGACGGCTTGCTTCAGGTCGCCGACCTTCTCGTTCAGCGCGTAGTACGACGAGTTGACCGTCCGCATTAGCCGCATGGCCAGCGTCGGATCGCTGCGTACGGCGCCGAGCAGTTCTTCGGCCCCGGTGTTCGGATCGTCGGCGAGCTGGATGATCCGCAGGGCCACCTCCGGCAGCGAAGAGACCTCGCTGATCCGCTCAAATACCCGCCCAACCGGCGTTTCATTCGGCGGATTCTGGGGATTGGAAGCTGCTACCGACATTGCGTGCCTCGTCACAAGCCGCACAATCGGACGCACCGGAAGCGCGGCGGGAGCGTTTTGCTAGGGAAGCATAGGTCAGAAAGGGGGCCAGAATCGCGCCCTCTATCCGACATTCCATCTTCGGCCGATGCGCCCAACTACCTTGCGGGCACACATCCCGGGCAGCTAGAATGGGGCGTCTTGCCCACACAGGAGTAACCGCCCATGAGAATCTCTACACTCGCTCTCTGTCTCGCATTAGCGGCACTGATGTTCCCAGAAGTTCATACGCCCGCCGCCGATCCACCGGCGATCGAGAAGATCGAGGTCGGCCCCGATCGCGTCTTTCGCGTCAACGGCCGGCCGTTCTTCCCGGTGATGGCGTGGCTGCAAGACCCGGAGAACTTCTCGGCCGTGCGAGAATGCGGCATGAACACCACGGCCGGCTACTGGCGCGGCTCGGGCGGGACGAAAGACGTGGTGGAGTACTTGGCGGCGGTCGAGAAGGCGGGCCTCTACGGTGTGATGCCGTTCGAGCCGCGATTGGCCGGCAACGGTGCCCTGCTCGGCTACATCCACGGCGACGAGCCCGATCTGCCGCGGCAGGTCAGCGACGCGGAGGTCGTGCCGTCGGACGGGCTGAAGATCAATCGCAGCACGCCGCTGTGGAAGATCGTCGACGGTGTGACGCACAGTTGGTCGGTGCTCGATCCGCTCGAGGGGGCCGCGGTGACCGTTCGCCCGAAGCAGCCGGTGACGATCCACAGCGTGGCCGTTTGGCCGACGATCTCGAAAGGCTTGGCCATAGCGAAAGACGTATCGCTCTTTGCCGACGGCCAGAAAGTGCTCAGCGTTACGCTACAGCCGAAGAAGGGATTGCAGCGTTTCCCGCTCGCCGAGGCGGTCACGCTGAAGGAGTTGAAGATGACCGTCGACTCGACCTACCCCGGCGAGCAGGTCTGGGGCTCGATCGGGGAGATTGAGGGTTTCGACGCCGCGGGTAAGAACGTGCTGCTGGCTCCGCCGCGAAACGAGCCGAGGGCCTGGCCGCCGGACACGCTCAAACAGTATCGGGCGATCAAGGCGGCCGATTCCTCCCGCCCGGTCTTCATGACGGTTACCGGGTACTTTCATCCCCAGTTCGGCAAGTGGAGCCCCGAGCAGCGCAACGAACTCTATCCCCAATACGTCCGTGCCACCGACGTCATCGGCTACGACATCTATCCGATCTACGGCTGGAACAAGCCCGAGTGGATCCACCTGGTCCACGAAGCGACCGGCCGGCTGGTCGAGTTGGCCGGCGATCGGCCGGTTTACGCCTGGATCGAAACCAGCAAAGGCGGACAGTACACCGGGCCGCTGGAGCGTCAGAAGGACGTCACCCCGGCGCACATTCGGGCGGAGGTCTGGATGGCCGTCTGCCGCGGGGCGACCGCGATCGGCTACTTCACCCACGTCTGGAAGCCGTCGTACAAGCAGTTTGGCGTGCCCGAGGAGAATCGCCGGGCGTTGCGGGAGATCAACGGCCAGATCACGCGGCTGACGCCGGCGATACTCGGCGGGCAGCCGCAACGGGCGGTAACGATCAAGAGTGAAGAATCCGTGAAGCTCGACGTCATGGCCAAAACGCTCGACCGGCAGTTGGTCGTCTTCGCGGTCAACTACGACCAGCGATACCTGGGCACGGAAGCCACGATCGCGGTCGAGGGGCTTGCGGCGGGCGTCGACGTTGAGGTGGTCGACGAAGACCGCACGATCCGTTCCGGCGCCGGCTCGTTCAGCGACCGCTTCGATCCGATGGCCGTGCACATCTATCGTATTGACGCGGGCGAGTGACGTAGGTTGGAGATCACCCCGATCGTTTGACGGCCGACGGTTTGGAAGGAGACGAATCCGTGTGGGCTGAAATGCTCGGGCATTACGGCGCCGAACTCGTGCTCTTGGCCGTGGCCGTGTTGATCCTCGTCGCCGGGACGCTGGTCGACGCGCGGCGAGAATGGCGCTGGATCGCCGGTTGTGGAATCGTCACTGCGGCTGCGGTTTGGGTGACGTGCAGTCGGGGGAACGATGCGCTGGCCGATATCGTCCGCCCGGCGGCGCTGCTCTTCGGCGGATTGCTCATGCTGGCGGCCGCTCGTCCGTTGCCCGGCCGTGGGACGGCGGCGTACCTCGGATCGCTATTGGCGGCCGTGGCCGGGTTGATGCTCGCCGGCGGGGCGGGCGATCTGGCGGCGTTGATCGTGGGGCTGGAGTTGGTCTCGCTGGCCGTTGCCGTGATGCTCTTCGTCGCGGTCGGCCGCCGTGGGCAGGCCGCGGCCTTGCGGTACTATCTGCTGGGATCGCTCGCCTCGGCGCTGTTGCTGTTGGGCTTCGGCCTGCTGTACGCGGCCGCCGGTTCGACCAACCTCGCGGAAATCCGCGCGGCGCTCGTTTCACCGGGCAGCCCGGCCGCCGGCTTCGGCGTGCTGGGTAAGCTGGCGTTCGCGTTCATCCTCGTCGGCCTGGGTTGGAAGATCACCGCCGTGCCGTTTCATCTGCACGCGGCCGACGTACACGCGAGCACCTCCCACCCGGCCGCCGCCGTGCTGGCCGTGCTTCCCAAGGCGGCCGCGCTGGTGGCCCTGGTGCGAGTCGTTGTGTGGGCCTTGCCGCCGTCGCCGGGCATGCCGGCGTATGCCTGGCGCGTGATGGCCGTGTTGGCTGCGGCGACGATGACACTTGGCAACGTGGCAGCCTTGCTTCAGAGAAACCTCCGCCGCCGACTGGCCTACGTCTCGATTGCGCAGACCGGCTACCTGCTGGCGGCGCTGTCTGTTGCTCTGGTGCCTTGGCACATCGCCGGAGAATGGGGCGGAGTCGATGCCGCGTTGCTGCATCTGGTTGCCTACGCCATAGCGATGATCGGGACGCTTGCCGCGCTGGACTATCTCGGCCGCGACGACCGCCCGATCGAAATCCTCGAGCAGTTCGCCGGCCTCGGCCGCACGCGTCGGCTGCCCGCCGCGGCGATTGCGCTATGCACGCTCAGCCTTGCCGGCGCTCCCCTGTTGGCCGGCTATTGGGGGATGTCGGCCGTGCTGACCGCTGCCCTTCAGACCGGCTTTGGCCCGGGCATGCTCTTCGAGTTGCGGCTGTGGTACATCACGCTAGCGTCTGCGATCGGGCTGAACGTGCTGCTCGGGGCGGTTTGTCACTCGCGGATCATCGTGGTGATGTACTTTCGCACGCCGCTGGGCGTACCCAAGCCGCAGGGCGGCCCCGGGGCGTGGGCGGCGATGGTTGTCTCTGCTATGCTAATCGTGATCATGGGCATGTTCGCAAGCCCGTTGATCCGACAGGCACACGATGCCGGACGGGAGGTCGACGCACCGGCACACGCCCCCGACTACGCAAACACCGCCGTGCCGGCGGCGACTAAACGGGATGTGGCGATGCCGTGAATTGTCGCACGACTGGACCGAAGAGCGAGGGCATGAGTGTGGATGAGTCTGTCCGAAAACCGCGTTGGTACCGCATTACACCAGGTCGTTTCCTGGCCGGTCTGCTGGGCGCCGAGGGCGTGCTGTTGCTCTCGGAACGATATCAGTGGTTCCCATTCAACGAGCACAAGGGTTGGACGGTGCTGATTGGCGTGGCCATGCTCTGCGTGGCCTTGCTTCTGCTGACAATCTGGTTTGCCGCAGGTCTCGTCTTTCGCCAGCGATTTCAGTTCAGCCTCCGTTCGTTGCTGGTGCTAGTCGTCGCCGTGGCCGTTCCGTGCAGTTGGCTGGCGGTGAGGATGCAGCAGGCCAAGCGGCAGCGGGAGGTGGTGGAGGCGATTTGGGCGGCGAAAGGGCACGTACGATACGATCGATCGTATCATCGTGCAGACAGAGCCGCCGAGTTCCCAGGCCCCACGTGGCTGCTGGCGATCTTTGGCCATGACTTCTTTGCCGACGTCGAGCACACTTTCACGGAGTTCAGGGACGGAGCCGCGGGAATCACGGATGAAGGCTTGGAGCATCTGAGCGAACTCACGAACCTCGAGTCCCTCTCGCTCGTCGATACGCAAGTCACCGAAGAGAGCCTGGCTCATTTGGAGAACCTAACCAGACTCGAGTTCTTGGAGCTATCCGGCCCAAATGTCACCGATGCGGGCATGGACCACCTGAAAGGTCTGGCTAATCTAGAGGTATTGCTGCTGGACGACACGAAGGTCGGCGATGCGGGACTTGAGCAGCTTCGAGAGCTGCATAACCTCAGAGTCCTGGGCTTGTGGAACACCGAGGTTAGCGACGCCGGATTGAGACATCTGGCGGCACTGACTAGTCTTGAGACCCTGCGTCTTGGTAAGAACCGTGTCAGCAGTGTGGGCATCAAACACCTAACTGACCTGGCTCGGCTTCAGAAACTGAACTTGTCGGACACGTTGGTAGACGACACCGGACTCAAGCACGTCAGCGCGCTGCTCAACCTGTATGAGTTGGACTTGCGCCGTACGCAGATTACCGATGCCGGCCTGGAGCACCTCAAGGGGCTGAGGAACCTTCAGGACCTTGACCTGCAGGGCACCAAGATCAGCGATTCTGGTTTGGAGAACTTCAAGAATCTGCCGATACTCCGCCATTTGAGCTTGGCCGACACCGACGTTCGGGGCCCCGGCCTGAGACACCTCCGCGGGCTCCCCGAGTTAGAGTGCCTGATGCTGCACGGCACCGAACTCAGCGAGGGCGGGTTGGAGTCTCTCCGTGATCTACCCAACCTCAGGGAGTTGTACCTCGATAACACGAATGTCACCGATGCTGACCTCGAATACCTCGAATCGCTGTCGAATCTCGAGTCCTTGGACCTGCGGGACACCGAAGTCACCGACGAAGATGCTGACCGCCTCAAACGGGCATTGCCCGGCTGCAGAATCCACTGGGATTGGCAGTTCGACGACGACGCGCAAGGACCGACGGTTGCCACGGAAGACCTTCCACCGAAGGACGAAGTACCGGACTTCCCGACAGACAACACTTTCACCAACTCCGTCGGCATGAAGTTCGCGCGGCTTCCCGCGGGGGAGTTCTTGATGGGGAGCCCAAAGGATGAAGCCGACCGCGACGACGACGAGGTACAGCACCGTGTGCGGATCACCAAGCCGTTCTACTTGGGCGTGTACGAGGTGACGCAGGTAGAATACGTGCGGGTGATGGGCAAGAATCCCGCCCATATCGTGGGGCTGACGCGACCCGTGGAGATGGTACGTTGGGACGATGCGGTCGCTTTCTGCGAGAGGCTCTCGAAGATGGAAGGGCGGACGTATCGACTGCCGACGGAGGCCGAGTGGGAATACGCTTGCCGAGCGGGAACGACGACGCCGTTTGCGTTCGGCGAGACGCTCTCGTCGAAAACGGATGCGAATATCGACGGGGAGTACCCGTACGGCGAGGGCGAGAAAGGGCCGAACCTGGAGACGTCGACCCCCGTGGGGCTCTACCCCCCGAATGCCTCGGGCCTGTACGACATGCACGGGAATGTCAACGAATGGTGTGAGGACAGATACGGCAAGAACTACTACAAGGTCTCGCCCGCAAACGACCCAATTGGGCCTGTTTCGGGGCAGTTCCGCGTGATTCGTGGAGGAAGTTGGTATGAATGGGCGTCGTACGCCAGGTCGGCGGAGCGATCAGGGGATTTGCCAGGTTTCTACGCATCCTGGTGCGGCTTTCGTGTCGCCCTGGTCCCGAACGAGTGAGCGACGGTCGAAGCGACTTCTACAACCCCACTCGATCCTCTCCCGCCGACTTCATCTTCACGACCCGGCTCCCATCAACCACCACCTGATACTCCACCCCCGCCTTCGCCCGGATGTGCGCCACGCCGTCGCGGATCGTGGCCGGGTACGGGGAGACGATTCTGTGTTGGCCATCGATGGCGACACAAAGCGTCGCGAGTTGCCCGTCAAGGGCCATCCGCAATGCGACCAACGCGCTGGGGTTGATATCGGCCGGTTGGCGGCGTTGGTGCGGCAGGTTGAAGGAGTCGGGCAAGAGGCCGACGTAGTCGCCGTCGGGGTATTGCTGCTGCTCGGCGCTGATCAGGATGCCGCGGGCGAGATGCGGCCAGTCGAGCGTGTCGTCGTGAGGGGCCAAGAGCGTCAACGCGTACGCGTAGACGCCGCCGACCCATTGCACCGGCAGGCCGAACCAGGAATGTCGCCAGAAGGTCGCCCCAAAGACCGGCGGAGCGCTGTAGAGCATGATCGGGCGGTCGGTCCAGAGATAAGTAAACGGGACGCCGGAGAGGGCCCATTTGCGGGCGAGTTGCAGGTATTCCTGCTTGCCCGTCAGTTCGTATCCCCGCACGTAAGCCCAGACGAGATAGGCCGAGGCGAGTTGGTCGGGCGTGTGCAGCGGGACCTCCCAGACCTGGGCGCCGCGGGGCGTGCGGAAGCGTTTCATGTATTCTAATGTGCGAAGACCCGCCTCGAGCGCGGCCTTGTCGCCGGTGGCTCGGGCGTGCTCTAAGAGCATGGCCGCCGGCCGGGCGCAGACGCCGCTGGCGGTGTTTTCAAAATGGCCGCGGCGGTATTCGCCGTCGTAGCGATACGAGCCGTCCGATTGTTGGCGGGCGATGAACGACTGGGCCTCCCGCTTGCGGTGGGCCAGCCACTCTTCTGCCCGGCCGGTGACGAAGTAGATCGCGTCGTTACGGACGTGGCCGCCGCCGGGTACGATCCGAGGCAAGTCGGGCACTTCGCCGCTGAGCCGCCAGACGGCCGAAGCAATATCGGCAAACGGCTGCCGGCCCCAACGCTCTTGCACGCAATGCCCCCAGCCGGCCTCGGTCTTCAGCGGCCCGTTGAAGGCCTGCATGCAGAATTCCTGCTGCTGTTTCGCCGTGCGCGGCGGCTTGGGCAGCGGCGGGAGCCCCTGTTTCTCGACGGCCCAACGAATCGTCTCGGTCAACGGGCCGCCGCCGACGCGGATCGTGGCGTTGATGCGTTTGCCGCGCAGGCCCATGCGATGATCGTCGGCTGCGTCGAAGAAATTCGGCGTGGCGTAGATCGGCTGCAGCGTCATGTCCGACCAGGTCATGGCCACCGACGCGCGATCTGTCACGAAGCTCATCAGCGGCATGGTCACTTTCAGCCGATCGGGCGCGAAGCGGAGATGTTCCGGCGTTTCGATGTCGAGCTTCGACGAACTGCGTTCGCCCTTGCCGAGATACTCCAGTCCGGCCAGTAGCCCCTGTTCGAGCGATCCGACGGCCCGAACGACCGGGCCCTCGCACGCGCGGTCGGCGTCGATCGAAACGTTGATTTCGTCCCCGTCCTGGGCCACCGACACGGCGACACCGTTGCCCTCGAAACGAAGCGCCGGCGTCCGTCCGGCCAGCTTCAACTCCGGCAGCTTCCCGTCGCAATGTACCAGTGGCGCGAGGCGCGCCACGAGCACTCCGTCCCGTTCAATCCGCGCGGCCGAACCGTCTCGTGCTACGCGGGTCACAAGACTTCCTCCGCCGCCGGGAGAGGGTTGGGGTGAGGGGGGAATGCCGGCCGCCGTCGCGCGATTCGGAGCTTTGCCCGACGGCACCACAATCCAATCGCCTTCCACGTCGTCATGACAAACGAACACGATCCGCTCGAGCGGCGGATACTTGCCGCAACGCACGTCGATCGACACACGTTCCAACGGTCGCTGTGCCACCAGCGGGCGGGCGATCATCGTGCTGGCGTTGGCGTCGATCTCGGTGGGCTGCCCGTCGACGGAGAGCTTGACCGGCTTGGGGGAGTCGTTGTTGATTTCAAACCGCACCTCATTGCCCACACGGTCGACCCGCCGAATCACCAACGGATGCGGAAGGCGTCGGACGAGACGGATCCAATCGATCTCACACGTTCCCGGGGCGACGCCCGGATCGAACCGCAGATCGCGGAGGCTGCCCGGGGCGAGAAACGTCGCCGAGGTTTCATGCCACTGCCCGTCGTGTTGCAGGGCGATGTTGACCGCCTGCTGTTCATTGCGTCCGGGTAAGCGATCGGTGGTCCAGAAGATGCGTCCCGGGCCGGCCGTCTGGCACTTGACCCGCATCACGAGCATCAACGGTCCGCCGGGCAGATCGACGCCGCAGTGGAGGAACGGATCGTTGCCGGTCGACGCGATTTGCAGCAGCCCATCTTCGGCCGCCACCGTACACTGGTTCTCAGCGGCCCAGCCCTCCGTGTCTTGCTCGAAATCCCACTGGTGGATCGTTTCGGTGAGCACGGCCCGTGGAAGGGGATTGATCTGGGGAGCGTCGGGCGTGGCGGTGCAAAGCGCTGCGAGGAGGATGATTCCGGCCGTGGGCATGGCGAAGTCCTTTGGCTTACTCGTGTGACGGGGCCGCGGAGGCGTCGGCGGATCACGGATTGTCGTCCAATCGGCCCGGAAAGTCAAATTCGGCCGATCGGGACGTGCCCTTGCCGGCCCCATCCCTATCGCGGTAAGATATCGAAGAGGCCGGTTCAAAGAGCGGCCCATCCAATCCCAACGCCCAACCCCCAACTCCCAGCCCCAAAATCCCAGTTCCAAGTCCCATGCCTCGCCGTAATCTCCTCGTGCTGCTGATCGTCGGGTTCGTCTCGCTGATCTGCTATCGCAACGTCCAATTCAACCTCCACGGCCGGATCCTGATCGACGCCATGCGGAAGATCGAGAATCGGGCGTTGGAGCCGGTTTCCCAGCGCGAGATGTTCGAGGGGGCCATGGCGGGCTTGGTTCGCAGCCTGGGCGATCCGTATTCGCGGTTCGAGATACCGCAAGAGGTCCGGGACGCGCGGGATAAGCTCAAGGGGCAATTCGGCGGCGTCGGCATGCAGGTCTCCTACGACCCGAAAACCGGCGACATCACGGTCACCAGCCCCATGGTCGGCACCCCAGCCTACGAGGCGGGCATCCGCGCCGGCGACCAGATTCTGGCGGTTGGCGGTGAATCGTTGCAGGGGATGTCGCTGGAAGATTCGGTCGAACTGATGCGCGGTGAGCCGGGTACGCCGGTGACGCTGACGATCCTCCATGAAGGCGACGAGGCGTCGATCGAACTGACGATCGTCCGCAAGATCATCCACGTCGACTCCGTGCTCGGCGACGCACGAAAACCCGACGGCTCCTGGAATCCGTTTCTCGAAGGCGAAGACCGGATCGGCTACGTGCGGATCAACCAATTCGGCGAGAACACGGCCGACGAGTTGCGGGCGTCGATCGATTGGCTGATCGAGCACGAGATGCGGGGGCTGATTCTCGACTTGCGCGGCAACCCGGGCGGATTGCTCCTGGTGGCCGTCGACGTCTGCAACATGTTCATCGCCTCCGGCGACATCGTCTCCACGCGCGACCGCTATGGAGAACCCGCAAAAGAGTATCAGGCGAAATCGGAAGGCACCTACGGCGATTTTCCGATGGCCGTGTTGGTCGACGGCTACAGCGCCAGCGCCAGCGAGATCGTGGCCGCCTGTTTGCAGGACGCCGGCCGGGCGACGATCGTCGGCCAGCGGACGTGGGGTAAGGGAACCGTGCAAGAGGATCTCTTGCTGGAGGGAGGCTACGGCCTGCGGCTGACGACGCTCAGCTACTGGCGGCCCAGCGGAGTGAACATCCACCGAAAGAAAGACGCCACCGAGGACGACGTCTGGGGCGTGATGCCCGACGAGGGATACGAGGTCATCGTCGAGGGCGAAGATTACGTCAAGCTCCACCAGCAACGGCTGCAGCGCGACGCATACAAGCCGTCGGAGAACGGCAACGGGGCCGGCGGCGACGGCTCAGGCAGCGACGGCTCCGGCAGCGACGATCCCGGCGATGAAGACGCCGAACCGTTCGTCGATCCCCAACTCGCCCGGGCCGTGGAGGCCATCGAGGACGCCATTCAAGCGGCACTCGAGGCCGAGCAGCAGTAATGCGAAGCGGTTTGGCCGTCGGTTGTTTGGCGGTTCGTGCCGGCGCCGTTTAGCCGCCGCCGGCACGGCGGCGTGACGCTGGAACATTCGACGGAAGCAACACCGCCGTGCCGGCGGCGGCTAAACGGGTGAGTTCCCCGCGTAATTCTCGGGCCTGCGAGAGTATGCCATAAGGACACCGACCATGAGAATCGCTCCCACGCTCGCGCTGATCTTACTTACCGCTGCTACCGCAACGGCCCAAGAAGTACAGCTTTCCACCTACGCCGGCGGATCGAAGATTGACGTACTCAGCGCTGCGGCCGTGTTGCCCGACGGATCGGCCGTGATCGGCGGCGTGGTCAACGCCACGCGCGGCGACGACGGCAAGACGCTCGAGGGGGGCCAGGGGGTCGTTTCCATCCTCGGCCCAACGGGCGCGCCGGGCGCTCGGGCGCGCTTTGACGGCGCGGTGACCGATCTCGACGTCGACGCCGAAGGCAACATATACGTCACCGGCCCGTTTGGCACCACAAAGCTCGACAAGACCCTGGGCAAAGTCCTGATGACCTGCGCCGCCGGCGCCGACGACGCCCGGGTTTGTCCCGGTCCGAAGGGCAGCACGATCGTCCTTGCCGAAAAGCAGATTACCGTGATCGACGCCGGCGGCCGTACCACGTCGAGTTTCCGCCTCGGCGGCAGCTACGTGCTCGACGTGGCCTGCGATGCGTCCGGGCGGATCTTCATCGCCGGATTCGGCAACAAGCACGGCACCCCGCCGGGCCAGCGAAACTACCCGGTGCAGGTGGCGTTTGTGCGGGCGTACGACGTCGACGGAAAGCAGCTATGGCAGGCGCACGGCTGGAAGGGGCAAGACGTGGCCGACCGGAAGCTGATGGCCGACACCCGGGCCTATCGGCTCGCGGTCGGTGGCGACGGGAAGCTCTACGTGGCCGGGGAATCTGCCGGCGGGAATACGATCTGGACGCGCTCGTCGGAGGACCTGGACAGACCGGCCCACTTTGTCAAGGGCGACAAGTTCCAACACGCCTATAACACGGCCGCCAACCACATCACCGCCGTCGCCCGGCTCGATCCGCAAACCGGCCAGACCGAAATCGCCACGCTGCTGCTGGCTCGGCTCTCCAGCGGGCGTGGCAACACGATTCGCCCCCGGGCGCTAGCGGCCGACGCATTGGGCAACGTCTACGTCGGCGGCGTCTCCACGTTCTCGCCGCCGAAGACCGAAGACAGTTTTGGCCGCGAGGGCGGCGGGGCCTTCTTCGTCATCTTCGACAAGGACCTCCAGCGACGCTACGCCACAACGCTGGCCGGCGGCGCCACCACCCGCGCGATTGGCGTGGGCGCCGGCACGATCGTCGCCGTGGGCGACTGCAAGACCGAATTGACGACCCACAAGCCGCTGAAGCCCCAGGGCGACGAGGCCGGCGACGGATTCGCAGTGGTCTTCCGCGCTGAAGAGTAGTCGATCCAACCAACCGAGGGGTGGCTGGGGCAGGCAACTCGCTCGGCGCGTCGGCTCGGCGCACCCGTCATCCGCTATCGCCCCGACGTGTGCCGCTATAGCGACTCGTCGTAGAACCGATAGTCCTTGTGATTGTGCAAGTGTTTGTCGCGGGCGGCGGGAGCCAAATAGGCCTTCAGCCAACGTGCGCCGGCGGGCTGATCGAAATAGGGATGGTCTGCGGTCAGCCCGGCATGTCGGGCGAGGACGTCGTCGAGGTGCCCGCGGACGTCCGAATGCGCCGGCTCGCGATCGACCCGCCGATAACCGTGGCCATTGTGGCTTGCACCGCAAAAGTAGAAACGCCCCCGCGGCACTCCCAGGACGGGGTTGACCACTTCCAGCAGATGCGAGCGCGTCCGAACGAGCCGCGTCGTGCCGATGCAGGCCAATATATAGTCGCGGTGAGTGTCCACTTGCCCGATGAGGAACGGCTTGAGACTTCGGCCGTCGACTTCATAACCTTTCGGGAGGTCGTCACCGGCGAAATCGACCAGCGTGGGCAGGATGTCGGCCAGATCGCAGATCTCGCCGGTTGCGCCTCGCTTGGCGACGTCGGCACCGTAAACGACAAACGGCACACGGCAACCACGCTCCACGCCGCGCGATTTCGCGGTGATCGCCGTACCGTTGTCGGAGCAGAAGATGAAGACGGTGTTGTGCATCACGTTCAGATCACGGACCTTCTGCTGTAGACGACCGACCAAGATATCAATGTAGTCGTTCAAAGCGCGAAAGCGCCGCGGGTTGTCGTCTCTAGAACCACTCAGATCGCCCACCTCGCCGTAGAGTGGGCAAGTCGTCTGGCCTCCGCGCGTGCCGTGCGGCGCGACCATCGGGTAGTAGGCCAAGAACGGCTTGCCGGCTTGCACGCTTCGCTCCATGAAGCCGCAGAGAAAATCCGTGAAAATCGACGGGCCGAAATCCTCCGCCGTCGTGGCGACCTGTTTATGGTTCTCGACGATGCACGGATGCCAATAGCGGGACGTCGTGGAAACGTCCTCCCAGGCGCCCTTGTGTCGAGGACTGCCAGGCAGCCTGTCGAGTTCTTTTTGGCCTTCCCACAGGCAGTATTCGTCGAATCCGACGACCGGATCGCTCGGGTGTTCGGCCCCGCCGATGTGCCACTTGCCGGCGACGGCCGTGACGTAGCCGGCCCGTTGCATGAGTTTGGCAAAGCTGTGGTGGTGACGGAACAGATCCTTGCTGCCGTCTGCCTGGGGAATCGCGAAACCGTTGCTCCAGAAGCCGGTTCGCGAGGCGTAGCGGCCGGTCATGATCTGCGCCCGAGCCGGACAACACAGTGCCGAAGCCCAGGCGGTTTGGAATGCCACGCCTTCTCGGGCCATCCGATCGAGATTCGGTGTCGTCGCAGCCGCACAACCATAGCAGCCGAACATGTCCGGGCTCACGTCGTCGGCCATGACCAAGACTATGTTCGGTGGGCTGGATAAGGCCGTGTTGGAGAACGGCAGTAGGCCCAGCAAGATTGGGGCCAGAACCTCCACGTTGCGGAATGATGTGGTCATTTCGGTGACTTCGAAGGGCAGAGGACGGCGATGTCAGGTCAACAACGATTAGACATACTACCCGCGTTCTGAGCACACGTCAAAGCGGCGGCTGCCGAGGCCGGCGGCGGACAGCAATGGGACGCGCGATCGGCGGTTAGAGCCAGTAGGCGAGCAACAGCTTGTCGACCGCCCGGGTTGCCGGGCCGTCTCTCGTTTCCGCCGGACTTGCCGCCGCGCCCGACAGATCAAGCAGCTTCAACGCCGTGAGAAAATTGGTCACGTTGTTGCGGGCCAGCAACACGTCGGTGGCGCTGACGCGCTGATCGCGGTTGTAGTCGTAGGCGAAATCGACCGCGGCCGGGTTGAGGAAGTTGCGGGGGTTGTTGCGGGCCAAGAGCAGGTCGGTGGTGGTGACCATGGCCTCTGTGGTGGAGTTGCCGGCGTCGCCCACGGCGTTGCCGAAGTAGAAGGCGTCGTCGGCCGGCAGCCCGAGATGCTCGGCGAACACGGTGACTTGCAGCCACTGGTTGCGAATCGCGAAGTCGGGCCAGACCAGCGTTACTCGATCGGAACCGTCCGCGCCCGCGCCGGGCCGCAGGGTCACCTCCGACGGGACCGGGCCTGCCGTCCAGACGTCAGGATTCGGGCCGGTGCCGACCCTGAACTGAAAGTCTGAAGCGTCGGGAACCACACCGTCGGCCAGGCCGGCCACGTCGACCATGATACCGTTGATCCCCGCGGCGAAGCTGGTGTAGTTGGCGAACGAGGCCGCCTTGCCCGGCAATAGCGCCTGCTTGTCGATCGCTACGGCCGCGTCGTCTGCCGCGTTGGCCGATGGGTCTTCGCCGTCGAATGCCGAGTTGTTATAAAAGACCCTTCGTGCGACGACCCCGGTCTGCCGCTCGACCCGTAGCGTGTATTCGCCCCAGCCCGACTCGGCGTCGACGCGGACGATGTAGGTGCCGGCTGCCGGGGCCGTAAACGGCAGCACGGCGTTCTTGCCGTCGGCGTGCGAGTCGGCGTCGGCGGCCAGGAGATTGCCGTCGGCGTCGAAAACCGCCAAGGTTGGATCGAGCGTGTTGATCGGCAGGTAGTCCGGGTCGTCCAGCGGCGTCCCTGTCGAAAGCACAATCGAGTCACCCTCGGCCAGCGAAATCTCATACGAGTCGGCGTCGGTCGGGCCGAGCAACAGGCTGACGTCGTCGAGCTCGAACATCGCCGGGCCGGCGTAGTCGTCCGGGATTTCCTCGGAAAAGCAGACCCGAACGGTCCGGCCTTGGTGCGCCGAGAGATCGAAGACCTGGCGATTCCAGCCCAGGTCGGTCGGCGGCGCGAGATCCGGCGGGACGGCCTCGGTGTAGAGCGTGTCGAGCACCGCGCCGTCGGCGTCGAGAACCGAAATACTGAACTTGCGCTCGTTCTCGCCGAAGCCGTTGCCGGAGTAGACGATGCGGTGATGGGTTAGAAGCGTGGCGGAGGTAAGCCGTGGAACGGTCACGTCCTGATAGAGTTCGTAGCGCAGCCCGGCGGCCCCGTCGAACCCGTTGTAGACACTGTAAACGCCGTCGGCCGGCGCCGAATCGAAGAAAAATCCGCCGCCGGCCGGGCCGACGGTCCAAGGTGTCAATTCGGCCTTGTCGTTGACGGTGGCCGTCCAGCCGGTGAAACTGCCGGTCTCGAACGAACCGTTTTCGAGGCCCTCGGCTGCCCGGCCCGCATACCCCAGCGCAACGCCCGCGGTATCGAGGCTGGACAAGGGCGCCACGGGATCGTCGTTCGGCTCGACGTCGAACACGGCCCCGCGAGTGACCAAGAGACTGTAGTCGAGACTGGGATCGCCTGCGCCGCCGACGAGGTGAACGTAGTACGCTCCGTCGTCCGGGGCCGCGAAGTCGATGATCGCCAACTCGGCGTCCGATACGGGCTCGGCGGTGGCCAGCAGGTTGGCAGCCTCGTCGAACAACGCGAGCGTTGGATTGGCGCCGGCAAGCCCTGCCAGCATCGCCGTGGCCGGCTGGCCTTCGGCGAGCGTGAAGCGATACCAGTCGTCGTCCCCGTTGCGCAGCGTACCGAGCAGTGCCCCGCGCTGGGCCGACCCGCCGTCGAGCGGGAGGAAACTCACGTCGAGATCCTCCGCCAGATCCAACCGGCCGTTCGATAGCCCGATGTGCTCTCCCGCTTCGACGGCCGCGCCCAGGATCAACTGCACGGTATAGGTCCCCTCTTCGTCCGACGCACTGCCGACGACGGCCGTGTACGTCCCCGCGACGGAGGCCGGGAGCGTCTGCAAGAAGGTACTTTGCCGCCCCGCCTTGGCCGTGGCCGCCGCAAGCGAGGTGCCTTGGGGGCCAGAGAGTTCGACTGTCGGCAGCAAATCCCCGTGGGTCGAGACGACGACCGAGATTGTCTGCCCGGCTTCGACGTCGATGGTGAAACGATCCTCGTCGCCCGCCGGTCCGATCAGGCCATCCACGGCCGTCGTATAGACCAGCCCGCCGGCCGGCCCGCTCTGACGCAACGGCAGAGGAAAGGCCGGCGCCTGGGCGGCGTCTCGATCGGTGAAGAAACGGACCACGAAGTCGCCGCCCGGTACTCCGTCGCCGGAGATGTTCGGCGGCAACGGAAAGCTCACCGGTTCGCCGTCGAGATTGCTGCCGGCCGTGTCCTCAAAGCCCCCGTCGCCGCTGGTAAGCGTGAGCGTGTAGCCGTCTTCCGGAAGGTCGGCGAACTGAAGCGAGAGGGTTGCAGATGCCGCATCGTACTGGAACACGTCGGGCTGATATTGACCGGTCTCGTCGCCGAGCAGCACCACGTCCGCGGTGTCCAACTCGGCGGTGCGCAGCTCCTTGTTGAACTTCATCGTGGCCGTCAGCGCCCCGACTGCAACGGCGTCGCCCTCTTGGAGCGACGACGCCATGACCCGCAATTCGGTCGGATTCACCGTCAGGGTGGCCGTATAGGCTTCGTTCGGCGTGCCTTGCAGGTCTCGCAGCGCAGCGGCGGCGATCGCCACCTGATGTATGCCGGTATCCAACCGGGGCAGATCGAAGACGGCCGTCCGGCTGTCGCGCAGCACGACGCCAAGTGCCGGCACACCGTCGACGGTCAGATCGCCCGCATCGAGCGAATGGACCAAGACGCCGTCGTCAAACCGGACGCTCAGCGTCGGAGGCGCAATGGGCAGGAGCGTGTGCAGCGGCGGGTCGGTTTCCGCCACGGCAAACGCCCGCGCCGCGCCGGTGTGTCCGTCGACGTTCAATACGAACTCCCCCGACGTGTCGTGCTCGGCCGCCACGTGTACGGTGTAGGTTCCCGTGGCGGTGGCCGTGTGCAACAGCCGCGCGTTGTGTCCGTCACCGGCGCCGTCCTCATCGGCGGCCACCAGCGCGCCGGCCGGATCGTAGAGTTCGATCCGCGGGTCGAGCAAGTTGATCGGTTCCCTCGGCCCGTCGCCCGGCGTGTGCGTCTCGATCCGCAGCATATCCCCGGCGGCAACCTCCACGGCGAATTCGGCAAAGCGGTCCTCGGCACCGGTTGGATACGACGACTTGTCGACCGAATGCGAGTCGATCAGCCTCCCGCCGCGCGCCCCGTAGGCTTCATCGTCGATCGAAGTAAACTCGAACGTCGCCCGGGAACCGTCGACGACGATACGCATCGCGCCAAAGTCGCGGTTGTATCTCGCCTGGCTGCCGGGAGCCCACGGCGGCGTGAACGAACTCAACCGGCGTCCCCCCGTTCCGGTGACGAAGTAGAGCACGTCGTTGAGGTGGATGCACTCGTAGTTGTGCACGTCGGCGCCCAGCACGACATCGGCGCCCCATTCGTCGAACGGCCATCGCATGCGGCTCGCGCCGCCGCCGGTTACGGACGAATAGGGGGAATGCTGGAAGTAGACGAACTTCCAGGTGGCCGTCGACGTGGCCAGCTTGTTCTGCAGCCAGTCCTTCTGCGACGCATCGGTGAGATTGCTGTCCAACGCGAAGAAGTGGGCCGGCCCGAAGCGAAAATCGTAGTAGCTCCCCGCGCCGTTGTGTACGCCGTCGGGCAACCGGCCGCCGTCCGGATCGTCGTGGAAGTAGTCGAGGTAACCGGCAACCACCCGGTCGTAGTCGCCGCGCGTTGGAAAGAACCGTTGCACGGGACTACTGAGTTCGGGATAGACGCCGTCGCTGCGGCGCTTGACAAAGTCGCCGAACAGCTTTCCTACGTTACTCGTCCACGCCGTACTGCCAACACCGGTATAGGCGTAGTTGTTGTTGCCGGTGGTGATAACGAAATCGGGGTCCCACCCGTGCATCATATTGGCAATCGAAATCGAAATCGAACCTCCCAGCCCGTAATCGCCGAGTGCCGCAAACGAGATCGCCCCTTGCAGGTCGTCGCCGAGGGCCCCCAGCACGGTGCCGCTGTGGGTGATGTCCTGCACGTACGGCGGTGCCTCGGCGGGCGTCGGGACGTCGAGGTCCGCATCTCGGGTGACCAGCAAGCTGTAGTCTGTCTCGCGTTGGCCGGCAACGCGGACGAAGTAGGCGGCGTCCTGGCCGTCGCCGGTCGCGTCGCGAAAGCCGTCGATCGTCCAGACGGCGTTCTCGGCGGCCCTGCCGGTCGTGAGCAACTCGCCGGCTTGGTCGTACAATCCGAACGTAAGGACGTCGAACGTGCTCACGTTTGCCAACGCCAGCGTGGCCGTTTGGCCGTCGTCGAGCGTAAAGCGGTACCAGTCTTCGTCGCCGGCAACGGTTCCCAGCACGGCGCCGCGTTCGGCCGTGCCGAAGCCCGGCGGGATGAAGTGGCGGTCGAAGTCTTCCGCCGACGCCCGCGTGTCGTTGGGCGGCCCGCCGTATTGGCTGAGCTCGACGGACGCGTTGAGGATCAACTCGATAGAGTAAGCGCCCGTGGCACGGACGGCATCGCTCACAATGACCGTGTAAGTTCCGGCGTCGGCCATCGGGACCTTTTGCAGCACGGCATCCCCGCCCGGGCCGGTAGCCATGGCGCCGGCGACCACTCGGCCGCCGGGATCACGCAGTGCGACAACCGGCTGCAGTGCCGCGTCACCGGCAACCACCACGGTAACGGTTTGCCTGGCGTCGACGTCGATCGAAAATTCGTCGACGTCGTCTTCGGTGGCCAGATAGCCGGTCGCCGATTGCGTGCCGATCAGACTGCCAACCGGTTCCACTCGCCGCGGCGCCGGCAGGCGCAACACGTCGGCGTCGACGCTAAACGCAAAGTCCTGTGGACTCGAGAGTTGCAGTCCGGCAAGATTCTGGATGTAGCGTGGGTAGGTCGACTTCAGCCGAAGCCGGTATCGATCGTCGGACAATTCGCCAAACTGAAGGCTAAGCGTGGACGATACCGAATCGAAGTCGTACGACTCGACGGGATGCCGTCCGGTGAGTTGCCCGATCAACTCGACGCCTTGCCACTGGAAGCCGGACGCGAAGCTCGCGGGCAACATCCGATCGTCGAACTGCAACGAGCAGACGAGCGGCCCCGGGGGCAGAACGGCATCCGCGGGGAGCGAGAAGGCCGCGACCGTCGGCGGAGTGCCGTCGAAGTTCAGCGTCGTCGAAAAGGCCTCGATCGGCGTGCCCTGCACGTCGAGGATTGCCCCGTCGGGAAGCGTCACTTGATGCACGCCGTCGCCCAACTCACCGGGAACGCCGAAGCTCAACGTGCGTACGTCGCCCACCGTCACGTCGACGGCCGGCAGACCGCCGATCGTCAGGTCGGCCGCCTCGAGCGTGTCGAGCCGAACGGCGTCGCTGAAGCGGACGGTGAGCCGATCGGGCCGCCCTGCAAGCACCTCCTGCGACGTCGGATCCGTGCTCGTCACCTCGAACGCCGCCTGCGTGCCGTTGCCATCAAGCTTCAGCACGTAGGCACCGGCGCCGCTGCCGCGGACGTTGATCAAGTGCATTCCCGATTGCGTCGCCGTGAAGTGCAACTGTGCGTTGCGGCCGTCGAGCCCGCCGTTGTCGTCGGCGGCCACCGCGGCCAACTCCGGATCGAGCAGTTCGAGCGCCGGATCGAGCGTGTTGACGAACTCTCCCGGGCCGTCGCCGGGGGTCGTTGTGGTGACGATCAGTTCCTCGCCGGCGTCGAGATACACGGCGTAGGCGTCTCGCGCGTCTGGGGCTTGATAGAACCACGCTTCCCCGTAGTTGAGGTTGAAGGTATCGCTGTTGCCGGCAAGCACCGTCTTCCCGCTGACGCCCAAGGCGGTGCCGAGTACGTCGCCGCCCTTGGTGTCGGCGCCCATACTCCCGCGGGTGACCCAACGACCGTCGAACGAGAAGACGTGGACCGAGCCGGCCTTCGAGCTATGGCGGGGCATTCCCACGGCGATCGTTTCGCCGCTGACGGCGACCGCGGCTCCGAAAATATCCCCGTGGTACGGGTCGTGGGACGCCAGCAGTTGCTGCTGCCTGAAACGGCTGCCGTCGAACTCGTAGACGATTGCCGAACCCGGGTGCAGATTCTTGGGGCTGCCCACCACGGCCGTGGTGCCGTCTAGCGCGACTGCGGTGCCGAAACCGCCGCCGCTGTCGGCGTCGGGATCGAGGAGCTTCTCCGCTTCCGTCCATCGGCTGCCGTCGCCGTGAAACACATAGGCGGCGCCGGGATCGCCGTTCGGGGTGTTAACGCCCGGCGCTCCGACGATCACCGACTCGCCGAAGACGGCCACCGACCGGCCGAATCGGGCCCCGGCGGTCGCGTCCGAAGCGGTCAGCTTCTGGGCGTGTTGCCACTGCCCGCCGTCGAACTGGAAGACGTGGGCCGAGCCGGAATCGACGCCGGCGTGGTTGTCTTCGTAGGCCCCCGCGACAATCACGTCGCCGTCGATATCCAACGCCGAGCCGAACAGGGCCCCGTCGTAGCCGTCCGGTGCGGTCAGCTTCTGCTGCTGGACCCAACGGGTGCCGTCGAAGTTGAAGACGTAGACGGAACCGGGCAGCAGGCCCTCCTGCCAATCGCCGGCCCCGACGACCAGCACGTCGCCGTCGACGGCCACCGCCGAGCCGAACAATGCGCCGGCGGCCGCGTCGGCGGCCGCGAGCTTCTGCTCGTACTGCCAGCCGACGCCGTCGTAGCGGAAGACGTGCGCCGAGCCGAAATTGGTGCCGTAGTAGCGGAGGACCTCCGCCGAGCCGGTATCGACACTCAGATCGTCGTGCGGCGCGCCTACCACCGCAACGTCACCGTCGACGGCCGTCGCGTGTCCGAAAAGGTCGCCCGACCGGCCGACCGGGGCCTCGACCCTCTGCCGCATGCTCCACTCGGTCTCAACGTAGTCGCCCGAATATCCCAACACCACGTCGGTCGACGACAACTCCTGTGGGGCGTAGGCGGAGAGATAATGGGCCTGGCTCTCGAAATCGGCGTCGCGGGTGACGACCAGGCTGTACCCTATCTTGCCGTCGTAGACGCGAACGAAGTACTCGTCGGCCGCGCCGTCGGTGGTCGGGTCGACGAAACGGTTGATCGCCCGGCCTGCGGTCGTGGAGTCGAGCCCTGCGGCCAGCAGCGTGCCGGCGGCGTCGTAGAGTTGAATCCTCGGATGGTATTTCGGCAGTGCGGTCGCCGTGAAGCTGGCCGACTGGCCGTCGTCGAGCGTCAGGCGATACCAGTCTTCATGGTCACCCTCATCCGGTTGCAGCTTGCCTCGAACCACCCCGCGCCGCGCCGTGGCGACGCCCAGCGCGAACAGCGAGCCGTCGAGGTCCTCGGCCGTGGCCAGACTGTCGTTCTGCGGCCCGCCGTAGAGCTCGAGTTCAGAGGTGGCGTTGAGCGTCAAATGGAGCATGTAATTGCCGGTTGCCTCGCCCGCGTCGCGGACGGTGATCGTGTAGGTCCCGGCGTCGACCGCCGGCACCGCCGGCAGCAAGGCACGAGCGCCGGTCGTCGGCGCCGTCGCCGTCGCCGTGCCGAGAGACTCGCCGCCGGGGGCAAACAGCTCGACCGTCGGCTGCAACTCGACATCGTGACCGGCGATGAGCCTGACCGTCTGGTTTCCATCCAGGAAAACGGTGTACTCGTCAATCTCCTCCGCCACTTCAATCGCCGCATGCACGGTCTCTCCGTAGACCAGACTCCCCATGGGGAAACTGCGTACAAACGGCGAAAGAAAGAGGACTTCCCACCGGCCTATGTCGACACCCTCGACGAACTCGTTTGCCTCGACCACCACGGGCGATACGTCGGTCGACAACCTCCAGCCGTTGCGATACTCGCTGACGACCTGGTAGGTGCCGGGGGCCACGTTGGTAAAGGCGTACGTCCCGTCGGCGCCCGAGAACGTAGACCGCTCGCCGGCGTCGTGTTGTCCATTGAGGTTGGCGTCGAGGAAGACCACCCAGCCGTCGATCCCCGCTTCGCCCGCGTCGCGAACGTGGTTGTGATTGGCGTCGTTCCACACGGTGCCGCGGATCTCGCCGGCCCAGCTATAGCTCCCGAAATCGACGTCGGCAACGATCTGCTCCGGAGCGACTTCGATCTCGTGCGCGGAGACGTATTCGCCGTCACAGCCCACAACGGTCTGGCTGATGTTGACGTCTCCAAATTCTCTTCCGAACTCCAGCCAGATCTCACTTGCGTCGATGCCCGTTTCCACGACACGGCCGAGACACACATCGCTATAGGTCATCAAGGGGGGCACGAAGAGCCCTTCTCCGATGACGTCTTCATTGTGCGAGACGAGCCCGCCACCGAGCGGGAGAATATCCTGAACGTCAGCTAGATCCGGGCCGGTAAACTTGCCGTCACTCCGCAGCCACCAGTAAAGGACGTCATTGACCGAAACGGACAGCACTCCGGATTCCGGGCAATACGTCGCCTTGGCCGTCCCCGGTTCGGCCGACCCCGGCATCAACGGCGTGGGGTAACTCGCTGGAAACGTCTGCTCCCATCCCGCTTGCGGCACTTTGGCGATCGAGAGCGGGCCGGAGACCTGGCCGGTGATCACGTAGTTGCCGTCGGCGTCGGTTACGGCCGACGGTTCGCCGTCGTCGAACTGGCCGTTGTTGTCGATGTCGACGTAGATCGTCCAGCCGGGCAGCGGCGGTTCTCCGTCGTCGCGCTGTCCGTTGCGGTTGAGGTCGTTGAACTTCGTGCCGTGGATCTCCGCCGGCAGGTCGGCCGGAACGGCGGGTACGTCGGACGACGTCGCGTCGGCGTCCCACGGCTGCGACGGCACCGACCAAGCCGGCCCGCCTATGCTCAATAGCCTCCGATCCTCCAGCCGCTCCAATCGACATCGCCGCCTGCGCGACGCCACTTCGCCAAATCGACGCCGCAACCTACCGAGCTTGTTCATGGTCCCGATCCCCAATCGCCAGAGAGGCCGAGGGCCGCGTCGATCTCCCGCCGAGCGGCCCGCCCACTGCTCATTCGGCCGGCTTCGCGTTCCAGAGTGCCATCAACCAGGTGAATGCGCCGACCAACGCGCCGACGGCCAATAACCAGACGGCGCCCACCTCCGGCACTTCCGCCTGCAGCGCGCCGTCCGGCTGGGTGACGCCCACCGACACGTTGTCGATCGCGCCCGATCCCATCTCCACGCCGTAGTTGGAGAACTGCACGTCGGCGATATCGCTCGGACAGACGAACATCGGCAGCGTGGCCGCGTCGCCTTCGACGTCCAACACGTACGTCTCCGCAGTGAAGTCGAGCGCGATCGAGACCGCTTGCGTCGCGTCGGCCCGGACGCTGATACCCGCCGGGGTCAGACCGTCGATCGGGTCGAGGTAATAGACGTCGTGCAGGCCGCCAGAATCTGCGATTTCCGGAGCGTCGAAACGGAAGAAGAAGGCCGGATCGCCGCTGACCGGATCGTAGCCGGCGACGTCGAAGTAGTTGGAGAATCCGTCCTTCGACATGCCGAAGTAGTCGAAGCCGATCGACACGTTGCCGAACGTCTCCATCCGCTGCCGGTCGAAGGCCGAGAAGGGCACCACGGCCAGATTGCGGTGCCGGCCGAATTCCAGCACGTGGTTCTGGTCGTCGTTGCGATCGACGGCCACGGCCACGCTGTCTTCGGCGGTTTCCGAGATCTGCCACGGCTCGCCGATCGGCGGTTCGCCCGGATCGATCCCCGGACCGTAACGCTGAAAATCGTCCTCGAAGATCGTCACCTGGCCGCCGTAGGCGATGGCCGCCAAGGCGACCACGACCATGGCCGTCTTCAAGGGCGTCCGCCGCCGAAGCAGGTTCCGGCAGAACCGCACGAAAGAGAGCGTGGTCTTCATCGGATTCCCCCAATAGGTCCCTGGCCAACTCGTCGGCAGCCGGCGGAATCCCCGCCACCACTCCAATCGCACCCCCCAGCAGGGCCCTGGAGTCTGCCACCCGTTAGTATGTCCAGTTCGTCGCCCGTCGTCAAGCGAATTTTGGGCGGCCGCGGCCAGACGGCTATGAACGCACTGAGGCACCGGTCGCCCTCGGGCGGAAACGCCTTGGCTGAAGCACAGGGTCGGCCGTCTATTGCTTGACCTCAATGAGTTCGAGGGCCGCTTTGACGTTCTCGTTCACCTGCGCGATACTGGGCCGCATCTCCTCCTGCCGCCTTCGCATCTTCTGGTACTCGGCATCGAAGTCGAAGTCCAACGCGGGCGCGGCCCGCTCGGCGGGCATGGCTTTGGTGAGCACGAGCATTCGCTCCCACACGGCGTAGCGAGCGGGCGAGAGCTCCCGGAGCTTGGCCAGTTGTTCCGGTCCGGCGCTGAGACAGAGGGCGTAGAGCTTGGCGAACTCGGCGTGGTCTTCGTGCACCGGCCCGTCGCCGTAGTGTGAGGTGTGGACGTTGTCGCGCATCTTGGCCAGGCCCCATTTGCCCATGATCTCCTTGTCCGATTTGCGGGCCTCTTGATCCAGCACGTGGCCGAGTTCGTGGGCGATCACCGCCGCGCTGACGCCCGCGCCCGCGCCGATCATCTGCGGTATGCCGTACGCCGAGCCGCCGTCGAAAAGCGACAGGCCGGTCTCGCTCTCGTCGGAGACGACCTCCAGGCCGCGGCGATAGACGGGTGGCAGTTTTTCAACCAACGCCATGGCCTCTTCGATCTTCCATCGCTTCGCCTCCGCAGCGATGGTGATCTTGAATTTCGACTTGCCCAGGCCGATCAGCCATTGCTTGGCAGGCACCGGCGTTCTTTTCCAGCCGTCGACGAACTTGATCGCCTCGGCGTCGTCGGGGCCGGAGAGGATCGTGGCCTTCTCCGTGTTGTTCTTGCCGAAGCTCTCCTCGAGCGGACCGAAGATCGATACGAGGTACAACGGCGGCAGCGCCTCGCTCTTGCGGAGAATGTGTTCCCAGAGCTTGAATCGGTTGGGCGAGAGCTTTTCGAGCTGCCGCTTCATGCCGCGGCCGGCGGCGAAGTCGATGCAATAGGCATAGAGCTGAGCAAACTCGGCCAGATCCTCGTGACACGAACCGTTGCCGTAACCGGAGACGTCGATCTTGTCCTGCTTGATGGCCTCGGCCCAACGCTCGAGGATGTTGGGCTCGGTGTCTCGAGCCCGCTGCTCCAGGCAGTGCCCGGCTTCGTGGACCATGACTCGTGCCCGGGCGCCGGGCTCGACGTTGATGTAGTCCTGCGAACCGTGTGCCCCGCCGAGTCCTTTGTAGAAAGTAAGACCCGTCTTGCCCTCCTCGGAAACAATCTCCAGGCAACGGCGATAGGTGGCCGGCAACTGTTCGACTCTAGCGATCGCGTCGTCGATGGTCCAATTCTCCGCTTCGTCGTCGATGGTGATCTTGAACGTCGAGCGGCCCAGGCGGACGGTCCATTGCTTGGCGGTAACCGGCGTTCTCGTCCGGCCCCCGACGTACTTGACCGTTTCGATCTCGATCGGTCCGGAGAGGATCTCGGCCCGTTGCACGTTGAGCGTGCCGATCTCCTGCATGATGGGCGAGAAGATCTCGAAGAGCATCTTCTGCTTGGGCGGCTGCGCATCGTCGGCCACCGCAGCCGTAATCATAACGCTCGTAGCCGCGACGGCTGCCAAGCACGTTCGGAGCATTGCGGGCCCTGTAGACACGGGGAGTTCCTTTCCAGGCGATGTGCGGCGCTGCTTCGACGCTGCGCCGGCACGGTGGTGGTTCGGGCCGTTCGAGCGGTCGGGCGTCATTTCCCGTCGGCGTCGATCACGCGCGCGTCGGCCCAATTGCCCAAGACGTTCTTGCCTTCGAAGACCAGCATCAGACACAGCACGTCCTTCAGTTCGACGTCGATCTGTTGGGCAGGTGAATTCTTCGTCATCGGGCGGCTGTCCCAGAGGACCTTGTTGGCAAAGAAGTCTTCGTTGTAGACGCGGAATCGCCCCTCGGCGTTCGCGTCCGAAGATCCGTCGATCGCCACGGTCGCCCGAAAACGATCGGCGCGGCCGTTGAGCTTGAACATGAAGGCCGACTTCGCCTTGCAGCCGAATCCCTTCCGGTAGGTCCGGCCGCCGATTCGGATCGGGTCGCCGCCGAACGTGGCGTCGTAAGCCGGCGTGTTGTGGGCCTTCCAGATGTAGTACAGATCGCTCAGTTGGGTCTCCCCGGGGCGGGTCACGGTGTATTTCTCCAGCGGCATGGGATCCGGTGTCGGCAAGGGCAGGCCGGGCCGGCCGACTTTGAGCATTCGATGTTCGTGCTGGCCGAGGTCTCGGGCCGTGAACGAATCCTCTATTTCGCCAAGATTCTTGCGTGCCCAGAGATCCCGTACGGGTTGTTTCCCCGAGAGCCCGATCTGGTCCCACCGAACCGTAACGTCGGCCTCTTCGCGTCCCTTGTTCAGTAGCAAGACGGCCGTCGTCCCGTCGGCCAACGGCTTGTTGTAGACCTCGCGGTCGCCGTCGTCGAAGACCTTGTATCCCTGGACCCCGCGCTTGTCCTGGTTCACGGCGATCAACTCCGGCGCGGTCAACACACTCTGCACATCTTCGCTCATCTTGCGCAAGTCGTTGCCCGCCATCAGCGGAGCGGCCAGAATGCACCACAAGCTGAAGTGAGCCCGGTCGCCGACTCTTCGTCGGTCTACGTCGTCGTCTTTGAGGTTGCCAACCTGGAGCATATCCGGATCGTTCCAGTAGCCCGGGGCGGCGAATTGCCACAGCCCGTTGAAAGCCGGGTGGATCGCCCGATCGCCGGCCGAAGTGTCGGCGCAGGCGTAGATCGATCCCATCCAAGGGTAGATGTCGTTCGAGGTCCGCCAGAGTTGCGAAGTCTCCTTCCCGCCCCACGCCCAGGCGGCGTTACCGAAATCCGAGATGCTCAGCACGATCGGCCGGCCCGTGGCCTGGATGTGCTTGCGATAGATGGCGTAGTCTTCCGAACTCATCCGCCCGTTGCTCTCGGCGAAGCAACTGTCCATCTTGATGTAGTCTACGCCCCACTCGGCAAAGGTCTGCATATCGACCTGCTCGTGGCCAAAACTGCCCGGCAACTGCTGGCAGGTCATCTTGCCGCGGTCTTGGTAGATGCCGTATTTCAACCCCTTGCTGTGAATGTAATCGCCGATGGCCTTCATTCCGCCGGGGAACTTCCGGGGATCTGCCACCAGCCGGCCGCGGCCGTCGCGTCTGGCGGCCATCCAGGCGTCGTCCAGCACGAGATAGACGTAGCCGGCCTCCCGCATGCCGGAACTGACCATGGCGTCGGCGATCGCCTTGATCTTCTTTTCGTCGATGTCCTTCTCGAAGGCGTTCCAGCTATTCCAGCCCATGGGCGGCGTCAGGGCCAGGTTAGCGTAGGGCGCGCCTGGGCCTATGGAGTCGGGCCGTGCAGTATTGTCGGCCGCTTGGACGGGGCGGAGGATCAGGATAGCCAGGCCCAAAAGGCACGCCGTGCGGGTCGTTTGCATCATCGATTCACCTTTTCACTTCTTCGTGGCTCGGGCGCTCCGTAGATCACTGGGGCACCGCTGCGCTTTGCCCCAGCCACCCCGTCGCCAGACTTCCGTGTCGCACCGTACGATTGCCCTGCCCTAATATACGCCTCGATGTTTCTGCGGTCGATTTCTTCTGCTTCTTTGCTCAGAGCAATGCGCTCTTTGGCACGCCGAAGTCCGTCTTCGCTCCATGCGTTGGCTTCCACGTAGTCGCCACAGAATGGAACGACCAGGTCGATCCACGCGGCCAGCTTGTCGAGTTCTTCGTGCGAAAGCTCGCCACTTGCCGGGCACGGCGACGCCCCCGGATCGTTGATCGAAAGCAGCCGGCTGCGGGTCGAGCCGCCGTAGCGAGGCGGGATCATCGTCGGCTCCGACGAGTTGCTGATCCAGTTGACGATCTGGTTGGCTTCGCCCCGCTCTTGATGCGGCTCATACCCGGCTGCCGGCGTGCCGGTTAGCGTGAGATAAGAGCGGGCCCAGTTGCGTTGCGCGTGCTTGTAGTAGACCGGCTCGGCGGTCAGTAGATAATCTGCGGCCGCCCCTCCCGCCTTGTGGCATCCAGCGCAATGCTTGTCGAGAATGGGTTGGATCTCCTTCGGATAGCTGAATCCTCGCGTCGGTCCGTAGAAGGGCTTCAGTTTCTCTACGCCCGCCTGCATCGCCCGGCTGACCTTCCCACCGGCTGCATACACGGCCTCGTTCTTATCCTCGTGGCAGCCTACGCAGGCGAGCGTTTCGCCCGGCATCAGCGTGGACCAGGAACGCATCGTCTGGATGACCTGGTTCTTCGCGTTTAGTGCCTGAAAGTAGACGGGAGTCCTGGCCGGCACTTCGAACATGGCCGATCCGTCTTCGTAGACCGTGGCGTCGCCGAGGATCGCCTTGACGTCCCAGGCACCGGTCCCTATGGCGATCGGCGTGACGACGCCGGCGTTGCCGCCGGCGCCGCTGGATTCGTTGTGACCGATGTCCATTTCCCGGAATCTTAGCTCGACGACGCGCAGCCGCTTGACGGTCCCGCGCGGAATTCCCTTCAACCCCGGGCCAACGTAAACGTCCTGCATGACGTACGTGCCGGTCTGCCTGCGATAATCGACCGTCGAAGGCCTCACGGGAGGGACTGCCCGACGCATCACCGGAATCGGCTTCATCGACGAGATGCGATGATCGGCGGCCAGGACCTCGCGGCGGCCGTCGGTGGTCATGTAGTAGAGGTGGAAGCGGATCACGTCCTTGGTGTCGCCGTGCATCTCCGAGCCGTCCGGCAGCCGGCGAAAGTAGGCCAACGGATCGTAGCTCACCAACAGCGAACGTTCGTCGAGCGGGAACGGGTAACAATAGTGGCCGCCCTGTTTGGCATACATGTCCGTTCGTTCGTACGTCGGCTTCCTTCCCGAGGGGATCTCGATAAGACCGTCGGTGCCCTGCCGGCCTGTCGAGGGGTCGACGACGACCAACTTTCCGCTCTGCGGCGTGTGATGTCCGCCCACCAGACAGATCACCTTCGACGTACCGGGAATGCCGCGGGGGTGAAAAAAGTTGGTCGGCTCGAACGTGTTATTGCCGTAGAATTCGGTCTGCGCCGTGCCGTCGGGGTTCATCTGAAACAGCGCCTGCGTATAGACCTGGCTGCGGTCGTTGTAATCCCACCGCATGTAGACTACGCGTCCGTCGTCCAACACCGTGGGAAAGAGCGTGTGCACCTGATCGAAGCCGATCCGCCGCGCGTATTTGCCGTCCCCGTCGCAGAGGAAGAAGTTGCTCACGTCGGGCCCGGCACAGTCGACCGTCTGTACGATCCGGGTCGAATTGAAGATGATGTTGCCGTCGGGAAGATAGCAGGGCTCGTAACTCGCTCCGTAGGTATCGGCGCCCGTGATCGGCCGCGTCTTGCCGGTGGCCAATTCCATTTCGTAGATGTTGTAGTGCCGGCTCTCGTCGGTGTCCTTTCGCCAGGCGAAGAGCAGACGCGTGGCGTCGTAGGAGAGTTCCGGATCGCGGATCGTGCCGCCGGTGTCGGTGGGGATCAGTTTCGTTATCGCGCCGAACGTGCCGTCGGCGGTTGCCTCGTTGGCCAGATCGAGCCGGCACAAGCCGCCGTACTTGTTGCCTTCCCAGCGGGTGTATTCGGTGTAGCCGAAGTTCATATTGCCCATGTTCTGGTGTCTGACGAAGATCACCTGCTGCGTCTTCTGAAGCAGCGGCGCGACCCTGGCTGCCCGACGAATCAGGCACGCCTTCACGTAGAGGTCGAGAAGCCGCGCGTCGTCCGGCCCGGCGTCGTCGGCGATCAGCCGACGGAGTTCTCGGCCGAGGGCGTCGGACTGCTTGCCGCATTCGGACAGGACGTTTTCGATCAGTTTCCGTTCCAGGCCGGCGTCTCGGTCGGCACGCAGATAGTCGGCCAGATCGCCCTTGCCGTCGAGGCCGCCTTTCCACTCGCTAGTCTTCCCTTCGCTATCCTGCATGAGCCAATCGGTGTGGATAGGAAAGTCCTGCCAGAACCGGTGGGCGTACCCCGAGCCTGTCATCAGATCGACCCGCCCGCCCGCCTCGCCGACGCGGCGACGGGCATCGAGCATCGTCTGCTGCCAATTCGCCTGCTTGACGTAATCGACCTCGGGGATGATTTCCAGCGTCGGGGGCTCGGCCCGCAACGCCGCGCCGGCTACCAGAAAGGCCGCCGTCAACGCCAGGCAGAGGGCATCTCGCTCCTTCTTCATCCAGAGTCCCTTCATGCCGGTTTCTCATTCGAGTCGATCAGAACGGCCGAACGTGCTGCTGAACGCCCTATCGAAAGGACTCCCCAGGGCAGCAAGCCATCTTAATCTACAAGAGCGTTAGATCATAGCTCTGATGCATCGAGCCGGAGAAACCCACGCGCAAATTGCCGGGCGACTCGGCCGCGGCGAGAGCACGGTCTCGCGCGAACTCGGGTGTAACCGTAGTCGCAAAGGCAATTCGCGGCTACAGCGAGTGCAGCCGTTACCTTTCCTCGACCGGCACGCTGCAAACGGTACTGATCGCCTCTTCAAACGTGGGAGCCGGCCTGAAGAAGGGGTGGTCCTTGTATTCAATGTGCCGGCGGCCCCAATAGGACCCGTAAAACACGCCGCTGGCATCGACCCAGGTGGCAATCCTCACGAACGCCCATTGCGGGAGTTTCAGGTCTTCGTGCTGCTCGCCTTCGCGCAGGGCCCTGATGAGCCTGCTCTTATAGGACCCGATACTCTTTGGCGGGGAGTAGGGCGTGCCGTCCCAGTCGGAAGCTTCTCGATAGGTCGGTGCGGCGCGGCGCTCGATCAGGCTCTCCCACGACAGGCTGTAGAGTTCCGTGGGGATACCGCGCAGATCGAGATCGGCCTCGGGGTCTTCCTCACCGTGGCACTTGACACAGTACTTGTCCAAGATCGGCTGGATGTAGGTGGGAAAGTGGATCGCCTGCCGGCCCGTCTCGTCGCCCGGCTGAGGGCCCGGCATGACGGCGCGCTTCTTCATGGCGATGGGGATGGTTGCCGTCGGCGGAGGCACGTCGTCGGGCGTCTCGTGGCAGCCTACGCAGGATCGCTTCTCGCCCGGCATGTAGTTCACGTAGGTCCGCTCACGCTGAATCTCCATGTAGTTCTCGTCGAGTGCTTGGAAGTAGATGTTCCGCATGGCCGGCACGTAGAAGCGGGCCGAACCGTCTTCCTCCACCGGCACGACTCCCCACATCGCCTTGCAGGCCAGTGCCCCGCCGCCGACGAGTTCCGTGGCGCTGCCCTTCTCGTTGTGTTGGTCCCAGAAACGCCGACAGTCCCACGGCCGCGGGATCTGCTCCATCACGCGGATATACTTGATCTCGCCGCGCTCGACTCCGGCCATGCCGTGGTAGATATCTCGTACAACGCATTCCGCCAGGTTCCTCTTGGCCAGCGTTGGGTCGCAGTTGTCGGGTAGCATCGGTGGAGTCTTGCGCGGGCGCAGCGGATAAGGCTGCCAGCAGGAGATCTCCGGCTCTTTGTGGATCAGTTCGTGCAGCCCCGCGTCGCTTAGCGCGTAGAGTGCGTAGGCGTTCGGGTCGTTCCATCGCTTGTCGGGATTGTGGGCCACCAGAAACTGGCTCTTGCTCAACGGATACGGGTCCATGTAGAGCGGGCCGTTTTGGTCGCGTCCCCATCTTCCATCTCGGTACTGGTTCCAGCCGGCCTCCTGGCGGACGTCGACGTGGGGCGTGATGAAGGTCATCGGGTCGCGCGTGCGGATGTTCTTGCTCATATCCGCGAGAATCACCGTGCCGATCCCGCTCTGGGGATAGTGAGGAGTGCCCAGGAATACGAACATGCTCGGCTCGTCGGGGATCTGGCGTCCGTGCAGAAACGTCGGCGGAAACTGGATGTCGTTGCCGTAGACCTCCGACGTACCGGAGCCGTCCGGGCGCATGGCCCAAAGACACTTCACGCCGAGTTGCCCCTTGTCGACGTATTCCCAGCGCGTATAGAGGATACGCCCGTCTTGCATCATGCTGGGCGAGAACTCGCTCACGGAGCTTTGCGTCAGTTGTTTCAGGTTGCTCCCGTCGCCGTCGATGCGGTGGATGACCGGTGTGGTCAGCACGTCGCCTGCGTCGCACAGAGTACCGTACTCGCAACGCGTCGAGGTGAACACGATGCCGCCGTCAGGCAGGTAGCACGGGTGCATGTCGTCGGTCTGGTGATAGTAGTGGCCACCCCACTCACCGGTGAACGAGTTGTCGTATTTCGCGATGCGTGCCTCTTCATCATCCGGCGGGAAGCTCAACTGCCGCGGGTCGCCCGTCCTGATTCCCCTTACCGGGTCGACGTCGATTTCGTAGATTCTGAAACCTTCCTTAGGTGCCTTCTTCCAGTCGAACACGACCTTTGTTGCGCTGAAGTGCAGGTCGAACCGCCCGAAGATCCCGTCTTTCATCTCCGGGATCAGATCGGTAACTTCGCGGGTCTTCAGATCGAGCACGCAAAGGTTGCCGCCGTAACGCGTGCAGCCGTCGATGAAATCGGTGTAGAAATGACTCGAATGGTAGGTCTGCCGCTTGATGAACAGCAGCTTGTCGAAATCGAAGAGCGGGTTTCCTTCGGCCGTAAACGTATCGGAATACTCGATCGGGATGATCTTCTGCTGTCCCAGTTCCTCGGCGCAAAGCGGGGATGTAGATAGAAGTAATGCGACAACAATAGATTTCTTCATTTCGCGTGTTCCTTCGGATCTCACGATCTGCCGCCATGATGACGGCTACTTGTCCTTCGGCCGATACCAAAGCGACTCCCAATACGCCCGGTCGATCCGCCACATCTCTTCCGGCGGCCCGGTCCACTCGTATTCTTCCGGCAACACGCCGAAGCGGCGCATCTCGCTCAGATAAGCGGGATGCGGCACGAAACCGGGCATGTCGTAACGTTGGTTGCCTTGCAGTTGCCGATGCAGTTGGGTCACGTTGTTGAGGATCTGTCGATAATCTGCGTCTTGCGTGTTGCCGAAGATCGGCGGTGCCGGCTTGTTGTTCGCGCCGGCCTTCGCTCGACAAAGGCCCCAGCCGCCCGCCTCTTTCTCCAGCGGTGCCAGCAGCACGACCGACCGGGCCGGGGCGTCGAGGTTGTAGAGCCAGTGCGTGCGGGGATCGTCCTTGTTCGTCGGGAAGCCCGATGAATGGCAACTGCCGCAGCGCCGTTGGTGTACGTCGGCCGGCACCACAGCCTGGCGCGGCATGAGGAAGCCTTTGCCGAGCGCCGCGTAGGTTCCCGCAAAGGTGCCCGCCGACTCGATCCAGTAGTGGACCGTGCGCTTCTCGGCGGGGGAGAGTTTCGCACCGTAATGGTCGCCGTCGAGTTTCTCCATCAGCGGGCTGGCCGAAGTGCCGATCGAGCGGGGCGGCCGATTGCCCGTTCCGTTGGCTCCGTCAGCCACCTGCCGAAAGCCGCGGAGCGCCGCGTAGCTCTGGTTGTAGAAGATGCCCCGGTCGCCGGCCAGCAAGACTCCGCCCGCGTACGGACCGCCGTCGGCCGTCTTCTCGTAGCCGTGGCAATTGACGCAGCGCCTGTCGAGGATCGGCTGGACGTCGCGAGGATAGTCGAACACTTCCGGGATGCCCTCGATCCGCGTGATCGGACTCGGCCTGCGTCCGGCCGCCGACGGTGCCCGCGTAACCGGCGGCGTCGCCTTGCGTTCTTCGTGACATCCGACGCATCCGACCGACTCGCCGGGCTGAACGGTCATGAAGCTCTGCATCCGCTTCACCGACATATCGCTCTCGTCCAGCGCGACGAAAAACAGGGCACGCAACGCGGGCAACTCGAAATGGGCGCTGCCGTCCTCTTCGACCGGCACGGTGCCCAGGACTCGTTCGAGTTGAAACGTGCCGCCGCTGCCGCTGTCGAAGGAGACCATCTGCTGCCAATCCCGATTCGGTTTGACGGGCATCGGCAGGATTTCCATCACCAGCAGCTTCTTGATATCGCCCCGCTGAATGCCCTGCATGTTTCGGCCGATGTAGACGTTCTGCAACATCACGGTGCCCTTGCCTTCATCGAGCTTCACGCGCGACGGAATGACCCGTTCGCGAGGCCGCGGGCAGATCGGGCGCGGTTCCTGCAGCCACATGTTCAGCTTCTTCTCCGATTCGGGCAATTCGTAGAGCGTGAAAACCTCGCCCGTCTCGCTGACACAACTCATTTTGTGACTGCCCGGCCCCGCGGCGAGGAACCACTGTTTGCCGCCGTTCTCGACCTCCCGGCCGAGCGGATAGGGGTCGCGCCACTCCGGCTTCGGGGTGATCCGTTTCACGTTGGCGAGCGAATCGGGGCCGTCGGAGCGATTAACGATTTCGATGTAGCCGAGGTGTTCGGTGCGTCCGTGGCCGGGCGAGTGGATCATCACGACCTTCGGGTCACTTGTCGTTAGCGCACCCGGGATCGGTTTCGCGTCGAGAAAGGCCCCGCCGCCGTGCATGTTGCCGAAGAAGACGGTTTGGCCGGTGCCGTCGGGGTTGGTCGTCCAGAGGTGGTGGAACATCACCTGGCTCCGGTCGACGTATTCCCAACGCTGATAGATGATGCGCCCGTCGGGCAGCGGCCAGGGTGTGTTTTCGTGTTCGATGTTCGCGGAGATCCGGCGGATGTCTCGGCCATCGCCGCGGCAACGATAGAGCACCGCCACGGGGGTGTAATAACAGGGCACGTTGCACTTCACGCGGCTCGAACCGAAGACTATATCGCCGTCGGGAAGATACGTCGGTTCGATGTCGTCAAACGGGCCGGACGTCAATTGACGAAGCCCGCTGCCGTCGACGTTGATTTCGTAGAGATGATAATAGGGCTGGCCCGCCTTGCGATAGGAAAACAGAATCGTCTTGCCGTCGTAGCCGACCTGCGGGTCGCGCACTCCGCCGTCCGGCTCGGCGAGGATCGTGCGGACGTTGCCCGTCTTGACGTTCAGGGCAAACATGGTGCCGCCGTCGCTGAAGAGTTGGAGCTTGCCGGCGTGGCCTGGACGGTAGGTCGCGTAGCCGAAGTTCGCGTACCAGTGTCCGTCGCGGCCCGGTTGTCGTGCGGTGAAGACGATTTCGTCGAAGTCGGCATCGGCGAACATCTCCTGCAACGACGCAAGGGTCTCCTTTCGAGCGGCGGCTTCGGCGTTTTGGGCCAGTTGCGCGATATCGAGCGGCTTTGCGCCGGAAGGCAGCTTGGCGCTGATCGCGCGGTGGTAAGTGGCGACCTCCTCGGCCGTCACCGCTCGATTGAGCACGGCCGCTTCGTCGAACTGCCCGACGAAGTCGCAGTGAGTTTCGTTCAAATTCTGCGCAAAGCGGTAGGGAGCGGCGAGGCCCGTGGTGATATCGGGAGCTGGCTTCTCGCCGACGAGTTGGCCGTCGAAAAACAGCCTTGCCGTCTTGCCGTCATAGCTCGCCGCCGTGTGATGCCACCGGTTCGGCGTAACGCCGCCGGAAAGCTCGACCTTCAAATCGGCCGGGCTGCCCCAGAAAAAGAAGCAAAGGTGTTGCGAGTCGACAAGCCAGATGCCGCGGGCGGAATGTTGAATCGGACTTCCGTAACAGAACAACACGCCGTTAGTCTGCGCCGATACGGTTCGGAACCAGAGACTGATCGTGCCGGGCGCGTTGCCGGATGGGAACCCCTTCGCCGGCCCCGAAAACTCCGCGGCCGGAGTCAACGCCACGAGCGACTGCTTGCCGAACGGTCCGTTGGTGCGAAAGAAATGCCGCGGATGGCTGAGCTTGCCGCCGTTCTCATCCGCCGCGTCAAACGTCCAGCGAGCCACGACGGCTTTTGCGTCGTCCGGGAACAACGTCGGCGGTGCGGCGGCGGAAGGTGCCGGCCACAATGCTGCGACGATGCATAGCACGATGGGACTCGATGCGGCAACGCCGGCACACTTAACGCTCGTCTTGGTGAAGTCTCGCTGATTTGTCATGGCGCTCTTATGCTCCTTGGATTCCCATTATCGCCTTTCTCGGTGCGATTGTACAGATGAGCCGCCTCGCGGGCAGGAGAACTGCAAAGTGTGCGGGAGCCCGAAAAAGGGGACTGGCTCCGTCGACGATCGATGTGGCTGTAGGGATTCGCCGTGCCGACGGTGCCTGTCCCCTTTCTTCGGGCGGCGACACTGGGGCACCGTGGAAAAGGGGGACAGGCACCGAGCCGGGGATCTCGTCGGCCCGGCACACGGATCGGCCTTCGTAGACACCGACGTTCCCGACGCCGTGTATCGCGGGCCGACCTTCTCGGCACCGGTCGTAGAACAGATGGACCGCCTTCAGGGGCTGAGAACGCTGGCCAGTCTGCAGCAGCAAGATGCGTTCATCGCCTTACGGATTGTGTTCCCACGCGGGCCCGATGTTACAGACCGAAACGCCGGGCGTGACGCGTCAGGCGGGCGGAGAAGTAGATCAGGGCCTGGATCAGGCCGCGAAGACGGCGACGGAAGGCCGGCTTCGCCAACGGCATCTGCTCGTCCGCGCCGTGAACGCCCTCAGGAGCGGCCAACTGCGTGAGCCCGCTTCCTAGAACTGCCCGCTTACGTTGCGATCTGCTCGGCCGCCTCGGGGGCCGATTCCGTTGACGCCGCCATGGGCTGTGCCTGCTGAGAATCGATCGAGGCCATTGCAGCCGACTCTTCGATCGCCGGGCGTCTTTCGTAGCCCAGCTTTCTGAGCACTTCGAGCACTTCGCTGCAGGTGGGGAACATGCGGCCGCTGGTGCGCTTGTATTCGTCCAGGGCGCTCATGAATTCGATTTCGTCGGACGTATAATCGCGCTCGCAGGTGGTGGGGTCGATTTGTCGGCGGCGCTGGACCTTGCGTCGCGGGGTCCCGCGGCGCTCGGCGGCGACCGGAACGTCTTTCTTGCGGCGATCGGACGGTT
The DNA here is from genome assembly GCA_964472545.1 of uncultured Planctomycetaceae bacterium. GTDB lineage: Bacteria > Planctomycetota > Planctomycetia > Pirellulales > Thermoguttaceae > CAYYNP01. The sequence goes on from CAYYNP010000019.1 coordinate 52,238, forward strand.
TGCGGCGATCGGAACTGGCACGGCGATTCGAGATGCTGGCCGCAGCCGTAGTCTCTTCAGAGCGTGTTGTCTTCTTTGCTTCGGTCGACTTCGTGGAAGCCGGCTTCGTGGAACTGGAGCCCCGCTTCTTCGCCGTCGCTCGCTTGGCCGCGGTTGCCTTTGGGGATTTGGCCTTCGCCGCCGTGGCGGCTTTTTTCTTGTTGGCGGCCTTCTTTGTGCCGGCAGTTTTTGCCGTGGTGCCGGACTTCGTAGTGGCGCCGGACTTCGTAGTGGTGCCGGACTTCTTGTTCGGTCTTGTCGCGCGTTTGGTTGTCTTCTTCGTCGTGACCACGAGGTCCCCTCCGTAATCGATGCCGGTGCTCCGCCCACTTCGACGAAGGAAGAATACAACGTCGTTGCGAAAAAGCAGCAAGAAACCGGCCAGGAAAGCCTGAATGCCTGGGAAAACCCGGCCGGTCCGGCAAGACGGAAGGATTGTATGGAGATTGCCGGCAGGCGGAAGATTGCCGGCGCCAGAGGGCGGCCAGTCGGCTAGGACTCGCCGGCAGAGTCGCGGGCGTCGCCGCAGATATCGCGCAGCTCGTCGACCGAGACGTCTTCGAGCCGTTTGCCCCGGCGTTCGAGGTGCTCGTTGACCTTGACCGCCGTCTCCTGCATCACCGCGTGTGTCTCTTCGCTGCCGCCGCAGAGCAGGAAGTTCTTGCCACGGGTCAGCCGTTTGTGCCCGTCGTGGGCGTCAAACGCCAAGCCGAGCAGGGCCGCCTTGTCGGGTTGCTGATGGGAAGCTCTCACGATGGTCCTGCCGGCGGAGCGGGGCTATTTCTGCCCATCTTGCCCAAAGAACTGTTTGAGCATCTCGTTGGCCGCCGAACGGCTGGTGTCGTCCGACGACTCCTTTGGCTCTTCCTCGGGTGGTTCCACCTGTTTTGCGGAAGCAGCAGCTCTGATCGCCTCAATGTCTACAGTCGACGTGTCTGCCGAATCCTCTTCTTCTTCATCGGCCAACCAGTCGTCGATAATGTCCGCATCCTCGTCGCCGGCCACTTCCACGGTTCGTGCGGCGGCCTCCTGGACGTTGTGGACCTTCGGCTTCTTCTTCCCACCCACGCTCACGGCCAACTGCACCTCAAACTCCAACGGCCCCACCGTCAGATGATCGCCGGTCTTCAGTTCCCGCTCGGCCTTGATGCGCTCACCGTTGACGAGTGTGCCGTTGGAACTGCCCATGTCGGACACCACCACACGGCCGTCCTCGATCACAATCTCCGCGTGGCGCCGACTGACGCTACCGCTCTGTGGCCGCAATTGACAGTCATCACCGCGTCCGATCATGAACCGAGACCCCGTCACGGGCACCTCTCTGCCGGCGGCCTTTCCCCCCACGACAACCAATTTCACTTCCATCGTCTTCCCTCTTTATCAAGGCAAGGTCGCTTGAAACACATGATTAAATCACACGAGGCGGCCTTTGTGAAGAGGACGCTGGGGATCGCGGCGAACGGCACTTTCGGGCTATTTGGCTTAACACTAAAGCTGTATCGAGCGCGCCGCCTCCCTACTACCAATCGTATCAGTTATCGGCCGCCCCGTCAAAACCCTTCAGTTTCCAGGCCTTCCTAACCTACCGTTCACGATACTTGGTCCAGCGATCCGACGCGTAGCGGTGTTGCCTCAGGCTTTCGGCTCGGGCGAGTTGATTCTGGGTGAGCTCTTGCGTGGCGAAGTCAAATCGCAGGTCTCCGGCGAGGGCTGCGATCCACGATTCCCCTAGAAGAACCGGGTCGATGAGCCTTCCTGCGGTGTCTTCGATGGTTGCCAGTTCCGGGGCCGCGCGCGACGTGCCCAGCAGGACACTGCCGTGCTGCAATACGGCACCGCGGCGGCGGCGTTGGGCGCTGCCGGCGATCTTGGCTCCGGCCAGCACGAGATCGGCCGCCGAGCGGCGCTGGAAACAGAGCAGCGGCTCGTCCGGGCCCTCCGAAGGCTGACCCTCGCCGCAGAACGAAGCCCTGACGCCCATTTCGGTGAGGACTTTGATCAGAGTTGCGTGGACGGTTTCGTAGAGCCGATTGCGCCGGACCGCCATCGGATGCCCGGCCGGCGCGACGAAGCTGTAGGTCAATTCGGCGTCGTGCAAGATGGCGCCGCCGCCGGTCAGCCGGCGAACCACGGGGCAGTCGCGGCTGGCGGCGTGGGCGTTGCGATCTGCGTATGCCTGAAAGTAGCCCAGCGACAGCGTCGGTTCCTGCCAACGATACAGCCGCCAACAGCATTGCTCCGTTTCGGCCGCCCACTCCAACAGCATCTCGTCGACCGCCATGTTCCACGCCCCGGAGGCGGGTGGATCGACGAGCAGACGGCACGGGGACGAATCGGGCATGGTCGACGCAGGCGGTCACGGGGTCCAACGGAGGATCGGCTTTCGGGCCGCCTGCACCTCATCCGGACGGCTGACCGGCGTGGTCAACGGGGCGTCGTGCAGCAGATCGGCGTCCTCCTCGGTGATCCGAAAGAGCGTTTCGGCAAACGCGTCGAGCGTGGCCTTGCTCTCCGTTTCCGTCGGCTCGATCATCATCGCTTCGGGGACGATCAACGGGAAATAGACCGTCGGCGCGTGATAGCCGTGGTCTAGCAGCCGTTTGGCGACGTCCATTGCCGAGACACCCCGATCGGCCTTCAACTGCGACGCCGAGGCAACGAACTCGTGCATGCAGCGGTCGCCGTGAGGAACTGGGAGGATGTGTTTGGCGCGGGCCAGCAGGTAGTTGGCGTTGAGCACGGCGTTTTCGGCCACGCGCCGCAGGCCGTCGGGGCCGTGGGTCCAGAGGTAGCAGGCCATTCGCACCAGCACGCCCGTATTGCCGAAAAAGCTGCGTACCCGGCCGATCGACTTCGGCCGATCGTCATCGAGCCGATATTGGCCGCCCTCTTCGACAACGATCGGTGCCGGCCGATACGGCCCCAGCTTCTCGGCCACCGCGATCGGCCCCGCCCCGGGGCCGCCGCCGCCGTGTGGGCCGCTGAAGGTCTTATGGGGGTTGTAATGCATCAGGTCGGCCCCGAAATCCCCGGGCCGCGTGACGCCGAGGATGGCGTTCATGTTGGCCCCGTCGAGATAGACCAATCCGCCGGCGTCATGCACCATTTGGGTGATCTGTGCGATGCGGTCCTCGAAGAGCCCCAGTGTGTTGGGGTTGGTGATCATCAATACGGCGGTCCGCTCGTCGAGCTTGGCCGCCAGGTCGTCGAGGTCGACGAGCCCTTGCGGCGTGCTGCTGACGGTTTGGGCACGGAACCCGGCCACGGTGGCGCTGGCCGGATTGGTGCCGTGGGCGCCGTCGGGGATCAGTACCTCCGAGCGACGTTGGTCGTGATCGCGGAAGTAGGCCGCCGCAACCAGCAACGCCGACATTTCGCCGTGAGCCCCGGCCGCCGGCTGCAGCGACACGGCCGGCAGTCCGGCGATTTCGGCCAGCATTTGCTGCGATCGATAGAGCAACTCCAACATTCCTTGCAGCGTCGATTCCGGCTGATACGGGTGAACGTCAACCATGCCCGGCAGCGAGGCCAGCCGTTCGTTCCGCTTGGGGTTGTACTTCATCGTACAAGAGCCCAGCGGATAGAAGTGCATGTCGACCGCCATGTTCTGGGCCGAGAGGTTGGCGAAATGGCGGACCAGTTCGACCTCGGCCAGTTCCGGCAGCGGCGGCGGCTCTTTCGCGAGAAGCTCCGGCGGCAGCAACTCTTCATCCGGCCGGACGGGCACGTCGCCGTCGCCGGGCCGCGTGCAGCGGCTGCCGGGGTTGCTCAATTCGAATAGTAGTTGGGTGGATTGGGTGTTTCGCATAGTCGAATAACTCGCGTGGCAATCAGCCGGGCAGACCGGTGGCGATGGCCGCCAGCCGATCGATTTCGTCCTTGGTCCGCTTCTCCGTCACCGCCACCAACAGGCAGTCGGCCAACTCCGGATACCAGCGGCCCAGCGGGACGCCGGCGAATATGTCTCGGCCTTTGGCCGCTTCGAGAAGTTCTTCCACCTGCCCATCACCGACGCGAACGACGAACTCCTTGAACGTGGGACGCCCGAAGGCAAGGGACAGCCGCCCGCCGGCGGTGAGCTTCTCGGCCGTGTACCGTGCCTTATTGAGGCACTGCCGGGCGACTTCCTGCAGCCCTTGCGGTCCCATCGACGCCAGATAGACCGTCGCCCGCAGTGCCATCAGACCTTGATTGGTGCAGATGTTGCTGGTGGCCTTGTCGCGGCGGATGTGTTGTTCGCGGGTTTGCAGGGTGAGCACCCAGCAGCGGCGTCCGCGGCGGTCGGTGGTTTGGCCCACCAGCCGGCCGGGCATGCGGCGAACGAACTTCTCGCGACAGGCCAGGATCCCCAGGTACGGGCCGCCGAACCCCATGGGAATGCCCAGCGATTGGCCTTCGGCCACCACGACGTCGGCCCCGTAGTCGCCGGGGCGCTTCAGCAGTCCGAGGCTGATCGGGTCGACCGAGACGACCATCAGCGCCCCGGCGGCGTGGACGATTCCGGCCAGCGACTCGACGTCTTCTAAGCAGCCGAAGAAGTTGGGGTGCTGCAACAGCACGCAGGCCGTTTGGTCGTTCAACTCGGCTTCCAGTGCCTCCGGCGCGATAGTTCCCTCTGGCGTGCCGACGGTCACCAACTCCGTATCCATGTTGGCCAGATACGTCGCGAGAATCTGCCGAATCTCCGGATGCACGCTGCCGGCGACGACCACGCGGCCTCTGCGCCGCGTGGCGTGCAGGGCCATCATCACGGCCTCGGCCGCCGCGCTGCCGCCGTCGTAGAGGCTCGAGTTGCTCACGTCCATCCCGGTGAGTTGGGTCATAAGCGTCTGGTACTCGAACATCGCCTGCAGGTTACCCTGGCTGACCTCGGCCTGATAGGGCGTGTACGACGTGTAGAACTCGCTGCGTCCGGCGACGTAATCGACCACCGCGGGGATGAAGTGGTCGTAGCTGCCGCCGCCGAGGAAGCAGGCCGTTTGGCCGGCCGGCTGGTTGCGGGAAGCCAACTGCCCAATGTGGGCCGTCAGCTCCAATTCGCCCATGGCCGGGGGTAGTTCCAGGTCGCGTCCGAATTGCAGCTCGGACGGAATCGTGGCGAAGAGTTCTTCGATCGACTTGGCGCCGATCGCCTCGAGCATCGCCTGTTGTTGATCGGGCGTGTTGGGGATGTAGGGCATGGTGGGACCGGTGGATAGTAGTCGTTTCGCTCCGCGAGACGCAGTGACATCTCGCGGAGCGAGATGACTACTTTACGATGTTGCGGTAAAGCTTACGCGCTGGCGTCCTCTTCACACATCTTCTTGTAGGCCGCGTGATCCAGCAGCTTGGCCAGGCCGCTCTCGTCGGCAATGCGGATCTTCACGAACCAGCCGGCGCCGTACGGATCGTCGGCGACGATTTCCAGCTTCTCTGCGATCGCGTCGTTGACTTCCACCACCTGGCCTTCGACCGGGCTATAGATGTCGTTGACACCTTTGACCGACTCGACCTCGCTGAACGATTCGCCCGCGCTAATCTCGCGGCCGACTTCGGGCAAATCGATGAAGACCATGTCGGGCAGGGCCTCCGTGGCGTACGCGCTGAGGCCGACCGTGGCAACCTTCGTACCGTCGGCGTCGGTCTCTACGCGGACCCACTCGTGTGACTCGCTGAAGAGGAGTTGTTCGGGCGTCACTTCGGGCTTCCTTTCTTCTGGCGGCGATAAAAGGGAAGTTCGACGACGCGGGCCGACTCATGACGCCCGCGGATGTCGACGGTCAGCCGCGTGCCCGGCGCGGCGAAATCTGGTGTAACGTATCCGATGGCGATCGGTCGGCCAAGGCTCGGCGAGTGGGTGCCGCTGGTGATTTCGCCGATGCGTTGCCCGTCGACCATGACGGCACACCCCTGTCGGGCGATACGCCGGCCTTCCATTTCGATCCCCACGCGAACGGATTTCAGAGGCGACTCTTCGAGTTTCAGTAAGGCATCGCGGCCGGGGAAGTCGTAGCCACGCAGGTGGCAGGCGAACCCCAGGCCGGCCTGGAAGGGGTCGATCTGCTCGGAAAGCTCATGGCCGTAGAGCGGCATGCCGGCCTCCAGCCGCAACGTGTCGCGTGCGCCGATGCCGGTCGGCACCACGCCCAGCGGCTGGCCCAGATCGATCATGGCCTGCCAGATGCCCTCGGCGACGCCCGCCCCCACGCTCAACTCGAAACCGTCTTCGCCGGTGTATCCGGTGCGAGAGATGATCCCGCCTTGGCGTCTGGCGGCGGGGTGCAAGATGCGGACCTGACCGCCGCGGTAATACTTCATCGTCTTCAGGTCGGCGTCGATCAGCGGCTGCAACAACTGAACCGAACGCGGCCCCTGGATCGCCAGCATGGCCCAGAGCCGGGTCACGTCGGTCCAGATCACCTCGTGGCCGCGCCGGTGAGCACGCTCGGGCGACAGGTGGGCATCGATCCAGCAGAGGATCTTGGCCCGATTCGACGCGTTGACCACCAGCACGTAGTACGGCTGCCCGTAGTCGTTGTGGTAGTGGCCGACCAGTACGTCGTCTAAGATGCCGCCGTCGTCGTCGGTGATCAGCGAGTAGCGGATTTGCCCTTCGGCCATGTCGGCCACACGGCGGGTGAGCAGTTCGGCCAAGAAAACGGCGGCCCCCGGGCCTTCGAACCGCAGCCGGCCCATGTGCGAGATGTCGGCAATTCCCACCGCCGAGCGAGTAGCTGCGTGTTCGTCGAGGATGGACGTGTACGCCATCGGCATCGCCCAACCACCGAATTCGACCATCCGGCCGCCGTGTTCGACGTGCCATTCGTACAGCGGCGTCCTCAGCGGCTCGGTCGAGTCCGAAGTGGGAGCATTGGGCACACGGCTGAGCGGTTCATTCATGCGTTGCACTCTACCAGGCTTCGGCTCAGAGCGTCACCCCTCACCCCCTCACCCCTCACCCCGTCACCCCCTCACCCCGT